>QFOI01000222.1 GCA_003241175.1 Pseudopedobacter saltans | reverse complement strand
CAGCAAGAAATAAATATTATTTTGGCTTTATACCGAATACAGGAAGGTACGGTCAAGCAAATAATGGAAGTGTTAAGTATTGATACACCTTACACTACCATGGCATCTACAGTCAAAAATTTAGAAAGGAAAAAATTTGTTAAGGCTAAACTGATTGGGAATACTTATCTTTATACAGCGGCCATGTCAGAGGCAAAGTTCAAAAAAGATTATGTAGATGGTGTTGTGCAGGGATTTTTTGCTAATTCCTACAAAGAGTTAGTCAATTTTTTCATTGACCAAAAGAAACTATCTGCCAACGATCTAAAAGATATTATTAATTCTATAGAAAACGAAAAATAATCTACCACTATAAATATTCTAACCATGACTATTGTTACTTGGCAATTGATATTGAAATGGTTTGTTTCATTTGGTGCATTATATGCTTTCTATATGGCCTTTCTACAGAGAATGACATTTTTCAGACAGCGTAGGATTTATTTACTTCTTGGGAGTATACTAGCACTCGTAATTCCTTTTGTAAGCTTACAATCGATCCTTGTTAGTGATGGCCAACAGACTGTTGTGCAATATATCCAAAAGATGCCGGCCTTGCCAGATTCGCCAATACCTCAAGAGAATATTCATACAAATACAATGTCTCTTGCTAACCTTTTTTCCTATTTTGTTTTGTTGGTTTCTTTCATGTTTGCAATTAGGTTTGTTTTGATTCTTTTTTCTTACAAAAGTGTAACTCGGAACGCTCAATTGCTGGAAACCTATGACGCTTTCCAACTCTATCAACTAGAAAATGACGGTCCTGCTTTATCTTTTGGCAACAAAATATTTATTGGAAATGGCAACATGACGACAGAAGAAAAAGACAAAATCGTACAGCACGAGCTAGCTCACGTAAAACAACGACATAGTTGGGACACTATTTGGATGGAATTATTAACGATAGTCAACTGGTTTAATCCTTTTGTGTGGCTATTGAAGAGAGAGGTCAGGGATAATCTGGAATATCTGGCAGACAAAACCGTATTGGAAAATGACACCAACAAAAAGGATTACCAATATCTTCTATTGAACACTTTGCTGTACAATAACAATCAAAACAAAATTTCATTTACCAACAATTTCAACATTTCATCACTCAAAAAACGAATAGCCATGATGAACAAAAATCAAACATCAAAAATTAACCGTTGGCGGATATTGCTGATCCTGCCAATATTGGGAATCGTCTTGTTTTCGTTTAGGAAAAAAGACAACTCAAAAGATTCCATTCAGATAGCAGGTATTGTATTGGACGCTGTAACAAAAAAGCCTATTGAAGGAGTAAAAGTGATTCTTAAATTTGATAGCTTAACATTTTTTTCAAGAACAAACCTTAACGGATACTACAATTTGAATATTAAAATGTCAGACTTTTCAAATAAAACTGGCGAGGCTCAGAATATTTTAATATTTCATAATGGTTATAAACCTTTAAATTCTGGTTTTACGTCTACATCTCAAAATAGTTCAAATACGATAGCTAATTTTCAGTTGTCTCCAGATACATCCGAAATTGGTTCCAGTTCAAGCTTTCAAAAAGCCACCCAAGTAGATTATAATTTTATAAAGAAAAAAATGGATCATGATTTAAATGAAGAAAAAATCACAACAGAAATTAAAAAAAGCAACAAGGTCGCAATAATAAAGGATGGAACGATTTACTTTATTAATAGTCGTGGTTCTTTGACATTGACTCCGGACAATATGCGATACACCTTGGAGAATATAACAATTAATGGAACAAAGAGTGTTACAATAGACGAGTTGAACAAAAATTATAAACCTGATGATTTTCTTGCGTCTACTAAAGACGGAAAGATAAATCTTGAAACAAAGAATAAATAGTTTTACATCCTACTTTTAGCAAAGCGCATGAAATCATGCGCTTGTTGTTTGCTCGATACTCTCCTACTCCACTTTGATTCTTTTCTTACTATAAAAGAAATCCGAATCTGTCAATCCTTGAATGACAATATCATAGTAATCCTTGTAATCGGAACTATAAAAAATCAATTGCGCTTTGCCCGTACTATCAACCATTACAAATGGATTCCAATAAATGGTGGATAGGTTTTCAGTTGTGGCTTGAGATCTTGCAATACTGTCCATTCCGTAAAACTGCCTTGCTGTGTAAATGCCGTCCATATTTATTCCGTTTTTTCTTGTTTCGCATCCAACATAGACGACACTACCACCTCCGGGTCTTCCATAAGTTTGACCTTTGACTGGCAATGTACCTCCCCACGGATGGTTAGGACAGTTCAGGATGTTATATTGACAAACATAGTCTCCACAGTCATTTTTCTGGTAGGATTGGAAAAAATTATTATTGTAAGACGATTTGACTACCACATCTTTTGCATAGTTGTTGGAAATGTCTTGAATGGAATCCACTTGTTGTTTATTGGTTGTGTTTTTTTTGAAGGGGATGAAATTCTTGTTTAACTGTGCAATTGTTTGAAATGTAGTATCCAATTTCATTGAATAGCTCATGTCTGAAAAATGGTTGTTGAGGAATAACAAAGACTTTCTATTTTCTTCCATGACCGTCTTTTCTGCTTCCATCACAAATGAACCGCTGGAATCTGTTGAGATAAAACTGGGTGACCAAGGTCCGATTAACGTAATTGCTTCCGGTTTCTTTAGTTGCTTTTTGTTTTTTAAAACCTGTCCCATCAACTGAATTTTTTTGATTTCTTTTTTCTCCACTTTGGCATTATTCGAAAGCCAAGTATATTTTCTCCAACCTCTTGTCAAGAGCATATCAGTCAAAAATAAATTGTTACTCATGAGTGATGAATCATTGGTGACATTATCCAAACTATCCATTAGGCTGCCTAAAAAATAATAGGAAGCCATGTCTGGGGTATAGTTTTTGCTTAATCTATTTTTTTGAACGCAGGAAATGGAAAAAATTCCCGCTTTAATCTTTGATTCCTTGTCTGTTAATTGCACTGTAACTTTAATAGGAGATCTGGTATTGTAAACCAATGAATCTGTCGAGAGGGACGCCGAAAGTTTGGATGTATAGTGCGCAAAAAACAAATGTTCAGAAAGTGGTCTTCCCAAAGAATCAAAAATAGTAATGGTATTGAGTCCTCTGACCACGTTGTATAAAGGGATTTTTAGCCTTTTTTTATTTTCTATTGACAGCAGAATTGAGGTAGTTGAAGAATCCGTGTTGACATTGGAAATACGAAAAAATACTTTTTGTATCTTAGGTTCGCTCAATTCTACAGTCAAAGTATCGTCAACGACCACTTTTGATAATTTCGTTGCAATGCCATAATCCAACGCGTTAGGTAATTTAACGCTTTTATCGATTGAACTGTCCAGGATTTTCAGTGTGTAAGAGTTGTTGTTGCGGGGCAAAAAAATAAATCGACCTATGCCCCATTTGTCTGCTTCAACCGTGTCTATCAACTTTTCATTCTCCAATAGTAAGGCTTTTATTGGTTGCGTTGACGCCCCTGTTGGCGGCTTTTTATATTCCCATACAATACTATTGAGTGTATTGTTGACGATTTGACCGCCTTCTGGATAGATTCCCAAAATGGATTCCGAAATGATAGGCTTTTCCTTAACTACAGGAATAAAATCTTCTTGATGTTCTCCAATATAAGAGGCTTTGAAGTGAATATTTGTTTTGGAAATTTTATCTTGAGGTAAAGAAAAGGTGTAGTGACTTTGACCATCAAGTTTTAATCGTCTCATTTTTCCCTTACTATCTTCATATTCAATTTGTATTTTTTGAAGGATAACAGGATCTTCTGGAGATATGCGTATGGATAGATTGATGGAATCGGATTGAGTCAATTTGTTTGACAATTCATAGTTCACCAAAAAAGAGTTTTTGGAAAATGATTTGACCTCTATAGCTCTTTTATATTGTCCAAACGGAACAGAATCTTTGTCGACGAGATTAGTGAATGCATAAAACTGATAGGTTCCTGAGGCTATTGAATCCGGCAAAACCAGACTTCCAGCACACAAGCCTAGGTTCATCATGTATTTTTTTTGCAGAACAATGCTATTGTTTTTTGTCTCTATTAAGCAAATGGTCAGAATGTCGGTTTTATGAGGGGAATGTATATCATTCAAAATGTACCCAGCAAACCAGATCGTTTCGTTATTGGTATAAATATCCTTATCTGTAGCTACATATAGGATTTGTTGATTCGTTGTATTTTGACAAAAAACTTTTCCAAAAAATAAAGAAAGTATCAGAATGACGATTACTTTCATTTCCATGATTGTTATTGAAGATTCAAAAATTTCAGATTCCGTCTAATACCTTCAAATTTACTACGTTTTAAAGGAGAGTTTTTGAAAACTTTTTTGAATTCTTCTTCTGTCATTTCTTCCCAGTCTTTTTCTTTGAAGTTCAAAATTTCTGGGATAGGTGAAAACAGCGGCTCCTTATTTGGTTTGGAAAATCGGTTCCAAGGGCAAACATCTTGGCAAGTGTCACAACCAAACATCCAGTTGTCAAATTTTCCTTTATAATTGTCAGGAATTAGTTGGTCCTTGAGTTCAATAGTAAAATAACTAATACATTTACTGCCGTCTACAACCTTGTTGGGAAGTATGGCCTCTGTCGGACAGGCATCGATGCAGCGTGTACATGTACCACAAAAATCTTTGGCAATGGGATCGTCATAAGTCAACTCCAAATCAACAATCAAAGTTGCAATAAAGAAAAAAGAGCCCGATTGTCTATTGATGACCATTCCGTTTTTGCCTTGCCAACCAATACCAGCTTTCTCTGCCCAAGCTCTTTCCAATACAGGTGCGGAATCCACAAATCCACGACCTTGAACTTCGCCAAATTTTTCATTAATATCTTTCAATAATAATTTCAATTGAGATCTAATTACATCGTGATAATCAGATCCATATGCATATTTGGATATTTTTATTTCTTTATTGTCTGATATTGTATTGGGATAATAATTTTTGAAAAAAGTGATCACGGATTTAGCACCTGGAACTAGTTTTCGCGGATCGATACGCATATCGAAATGGTTTTCCATGTATTGCATTTTGCCATGCATACCTTGGTTAAGCCATTGTTCTAAGTAAGTAGCTTCTTTGTCCAATTGCTGTGCTTTTGCAATACCACAATAGTCAAAACCTGACTTTTGAGCTAATTGTTTAATCCATATGCTTCGCTTTTGTAAATCCATCGTGTCAAAATTAACTCATTCATGTTGCTTAGAATAAAGAATGTATTTTTGCTTTTTCGATAGGTTTTTATTTCAATATTTACAGATGTACAGATCAATCATAGCCCTATTTCTTTGTGTTTCCCTTTTTGCATGCAAACAAGATCCTCCATTTGAACCGGCCCAGGATTCCATGGATGCAGGCCGTCAATTTATTGATGGCTGTTTGAAAGGAGAATTTAAAAGAGCGAGTTTTTACATGTTGCAGGATCAGGCCAATGTGGAGGACTTAAAAAAAATGCAAAGTGCTTACGAGAAAAAAGATGCCGATTTTAGAGTCCAATATAGGCAAGCGTCTATTTTGATTGATCATGAGGAGCCAATAAGCGACTCGGTTAGGATTATTTACTATAAAAATTCATTTGACAAGGTCGCTCATAAAGTAAAAGTCATTAACAGAAACAATAATTGGTTGGTAGACTTGAAATATACTTTTGACGGAAACCTCTAATTTTTTTATTTTTGCAATATCAAGGGAAATGGTGTCTTCCCTACCCAACCGTCCGAAAAGACTGATGGCGCCTACATTAATCAACAAAATCCGTTTGTATAAACGGACTTAAATTATTGTAGGATTATGAAAACAAATTGGGTAAAACAGCAAGCTGCACTTCTTCTTGCTACTGTTATTTCTTCCGTACTTATTGGTTGTACTATTGCATTTTTCTTGTGGTTACTTGAGAATGCGACTGAATACAGAAACCTCCACCCTTACCTGTTATGGTTATTGCCGGTTGGGGGACTAATAATTTTCTTTGCTTATCAAAAATGGGGAAAAGTCAGTTCCAAAGGAAATAATCTTGTCATTGAAGCGGTTAATCAAAAAAATGTTGATG
>QFOI01000221.1 GCA_003241175.1 Pseudopedobacter saltans | reverse complement strand
ATTTAATGGACTCTACGCTAGCCTTGCGCATTCCGGCCAATTCGCCTATTTCTACGAGCCAAACACCTTGAATTGATTCTATTGCGTCCTTTTTCTTATCTATGTCTCCGAAACTATCAGAGAACCAATCCCCGGCAAGTACCCTGAAAAAAGAGCTTTTTTGGATGCCTTGCGAACCGACTAGCGTCAACACATAGTCAAATTTGCAGCCCGGTTCGTAGATACGGGCAATTCCGGCTACTAGCGTTTTTCGCATCACAGCGCTAGTGTAGGGCGTATTTTCCGCGCCGAAATAATTTTGTAAAAGAGTATCCAATCTCTTAACGCCGTCCCATTTTAAACTCTCGAGATAATCTTTGATCGGATGGTATGTGTTATTTCGAAATGTAATCGATAACGCCATCAATATTTTATTAACCGACGAAATTCGGTAACACTTCTCTATGTAGTTAACGATATTGGCGTCGTCAATATCAGTATAATGACGCGTGGCATGACTTACTTTGCGCCAATGTGTCGGCCGCGCTAATTCTTCGCGTTTCTCAAATTCGTTATAGACTAAGACTCCTTTTAGGTTAGAATCGTTTTCTAATATAGTAATCACATTGCTGATAGTACTATGAGGTATGCCTTTCTTGTCAACTTCCAACTTACCCATCCATTCGGCGTTAGCTTCATGTTCCAACGGTTCGCCAAAATCCGACATAGCCTCTGCTAAGCGTTCTTGCGTCATTAGCTTTCGAACGACGGGATCATTCATTGCTAGACGTTCCATTTCTAGGAATGAGGGTAATTTGTTGACCGGAGTATTCTCAGGTTTGCCCTCGTCCATCGCTCCGTATTTATGCAGTCTCACCAGGTCAAACGCGTTGACGAGCTTTTCGCTTATCGGATCGGTAGAGTGGTGCGAGTAAGCGAATTTGCTTTCATACACAACCATACCGGCGGCTGTTGATCCGCCCGTGTAGGTGTAGCGATCTTTGATTGCTGTTTCTTCGTAAACGCTTGGCAAGAACTTTTCCAGAACGTCCTCGATACTATACGATCTACAGAAAGCGCCAATGATACCGAGCTTTTCGAGTGGGTCGCCTTGCTTTTTTATAGATTGCTTAATATGATCATTTTCTTTTACTGATACAGGCCATTCGCTGACATCGCGCCAATTCTTGTAAGTGGCAAGAGTATCGTCAGCACACAATAAGTCACCATTGCACGACACAAAAACAAATTCACCATCTTTCGAGGTTGATGGCCAGTACATGAGGCGGTTCACGTCGTATGTAGTTGGGTCGAACTGTTCGATGCCTAGTTGGTCTGTGATACGGCGCGCAATGGGCTCGTATTCCGAGGCTGTAACAGGGCGATCTAACGGAATGACAAGTCTTAATCTCGGCTTTTCGGGCGTATGCTTATGGGTTGAATAAACCAACCCCACACAACCGTATAATGTGACAAACTGATCCCATAAGGTAGCTTCTGCAAAATCGGCGTCCAATGTTATCAATTGGCGATATTGGATCACATCTTTCTTTCTTTTACCATTTGTCAAATACCCGCCAACAAAACCGCCTATGTCTTTGATTTCTGCTTGACGTTGTTTGGTGGCTGCTTCGTATTCCGCGACCGTTTCGTTCGTATAGTGTGTTTTGCTGCATTTTGCGACTATATCAGTCCAATGTAGGGCTTTGTTTTGCCAAACCGTTTGATTACGATGTTTGCCGATTGCTATATCTATTTGGTCATTAATCATGTTCCCCATATTTTAATCTTTCCGCAATAAGGTGCATCGATGCAACTATGAAATCGGACGAGATATATTCTCTCAAATAAAACTCGATCAGTTGTTCAATCGTTTCCAATTTTACGTTGTCGGATTTATTTTGTAATGCTGTAAAAATTCGACGAGCTGCTGTGAACAGTCGGTCTCGAATGCTTTTGAATGGGGAATTATTATATCTTTGTAACAATTCCTTTCTGTCAATAATACATTGCCCGGTTAGCGCCGGGTTTTTGCTTTCTTGCATGTTTAGTCTTAGTTTTGGTGCTGCAGAAAGTAACCCGCTTGTATAGGTAGCGGCAAACCTAATATGTTATACGAATTCTCGCGCTTGTAAAAAGGAATCCAACTCGGTTTCCAGATACAAAACTTTTCCACCAGAAGCAACGGATTTAATAGCGCCTTCTTTGGTCTTTTTGTTGAGCATTGGCAAACTCATTCTTAGATAATTGGCGGCTTCGCGTCTTGTAAGGTGACGTTTTGTTTTATTGACCGATTGAATAGAAGTGTTGGTTGTTAGGTCTGCTAATAGGTCTTTTCGGATTAGCTTAAAACAATCAAAAAAGAATTTAGCCAAGTCAGACTCGCTGTAGGTAGTCAATATCATTTTTTGTTCCATATACTTGTATTTTCAATTACAGTACAAAGGAACGCATACATCCGACTGAAAATTTGACAATATTGACTTTGTCAAATTTTTGTCAATATCTAAGGGATGTCGCTTTTTATTTTAGAGGTCGCCTTAGTAAAATAAGCACTATAATAATTTAATTTATCCGGTCCGGATGGGGCTTGCTTTAATGCTGAACCGGATTTCCCTATCTTGAACTCCTTAAATTCTTTGCTTAGCAAGTTGGCTTTTTGCTCGTCATTAATCTTAATTATAAGTCCTTCGTGTTCAAGACTATAGAACCAATTGCCTAATATGTATAACTTAGCCGTGCAAACCTTGTTCTCGTCAAGCAGTTTTTTATCTTTAAGCATTTGTAAGCTAGGCTCAATATACCTTTCGCTCTTGAATATATCTTCCCACCTATCATACGACTTTTTAACTTTTGGTTTTGTCTGATCTTCACTTTTTAATTCCAACGCTTTAGCCACCATTGCAGCCAAGATCCTTTCTTTAACATCTAGTTGGTGCGTATCGGCGAAATAAGTCGCTGAATTTAATTTAATATCTTGGAATGTTTCCGTAAAGGAGTTTGTTTTGTTTTGTGCAAATATTAAAGCTTCATCTTTTGTCAAATGAGGAAATTCCAAACAATCAATAAATTCCATAGGTGAAAAGCCTCCGATTGCACATTTCGCGCATTTGATATGTTCGTCAGTTGGCGTATTGGGGTAATACGGGATATAAGGCCCCCGCAAATCGTTAAAAGTATCAATTAATGCCTTGTACGTAATTCTAAACATCGCATAGCTTTGCAAAAAGCCTTCTTCTTTATCAAAATATTCTTTTAGCCAATCTGACATAAAACTTAATTATACGGTATGTAGAAACGTGTCCGCGGGCAATTGGAAATAATCTTTAAGCTTCTTAGCCATATTGAGCGTTAATTCGCGCCTACCTGAAAGAATGGAGGATACATGTCCTTTACTACCTATTATAGGCTCAAGGTCTTTGTTTTTCAATCCTCTTTCTTCCATTTTCAATTTGATGACTTCCAACGGATCTAATTGTGGTATTTCATAATGACTATCATCATAATCTTTCACAAGTACTGTTAAAAGTTCCATTTCATCCCCCAAAGGAGTGTTAGGTTCTGCATGAAATATGTCCATTAACCTATTGGACGCTTTTGTATAATCTTCTTCGTTTTTCAATACTTTCCAGTTCATTTTATTTCGATTTGAAATCATTAATTTTTTTGTCGTAAGCCACAGTTGCCACATTTATTTTGTCATATTCCGAATGTGTACCAAACCAAATTACGTAAGACGCCTTTTGAATGAAATTCACGGAGATTACCAAGCGGAAATCATTACCTTTTATGTTAAATACAACCCTATTATTAGCCACAATGCTTGCGTTTCCGTAAATGGCTTTTATTTGGTTGAAATTCAAAGCATCCAAGGTGGAAAATTCGCCCACCCAAGCCTGCAATGATTTTGCAGCCGAGGGATATTTATCTATGTAATAAAGAATGGTACGATTCACTAATATTTTCACTATGCAAAGATAATAAAAGTTTTCAATTTGAAAACAAATTAGACGATTTTTAGATTATTGCTTTCATTCTGCCAAAACTTGGCAACGATTGCCGCGTGCTGTTCGTTTGAAACGCGGATATATTTCAAAAAGGCCGCCTCGGTTTTATGGCCAGTAATTGACCTGATCGAGATTGTATCGACCCCGGCAAGATAGAGAAGCGTTGCCGCCGTGCGACGAGCTGTGTGCGACGAGATCAAAGTCCAACGCTCTACTTTTTTGTAGATGGCTTTGTCTCCCTTACTTTCAACAATGGATTCCAATTCACACAAATCAGGGACTTTTTGACAAATATCTTTTAGTGTTCTGTTAGCAGTTTGATTTTCAGGAGCTTCGGGAAATTGACCGTTGTATTTTTCGAGCAATTTTGATATTGACGCGTGTAAAGGAATGACCACTTTGCCACCTGTCTTTTGCTGAATCCCTGAAAGATAACCGTTTCTAATCGTGAAAAACTCGTTAAGTCGGGAAATGTCCGAAAACCTAAGCGCGGTTCTGCAGCCGATAACAAACAAATCACGAACGCGATCCTCCATGCCTTCCAATTCGAGAGCCTCAATGTCTCGAAGTTCTTTTTCGGACAAGGCAATGCTATCGACCTCGGGGGACGGCTTGGCAAAATTCTTATAGGATTCCGGTTTGATTAACCCTTTTGACGCTGCTTCGTTTAATATCGCCCTTAATCGTTGGATATGTGCACCTACATAATTCGCGGATAGGTCTTTACTGAATAGATAATTCACGAACCCGCGATAAAAGTCAATGTTAATTTTAGAGAATGTCAGATCCGGAGCAAAGTCCATCAACAACCCGTAAGTGTTTTTAAGTTGAAGGCCTCGCATTGGTTTGACATACCCACCGCCCGGTTTTAACCTGGTACCGTTGTCTATGTCGTCAATTATGCTCTTGAAAAGAGAAAAGAACTCAATCTCTTCTTCGTAAGTCTTTCCAAAAACCTTGTCAAGTTCGTTTTTTAATTTTTCTTTGGATAGCTTTTGGCCATTGAGAGCGTCGGATAGATCATAAAATACTTTGGATATTTTCACCGTAAAATTTTGGAGCCTTGTCCTAACAACTGTTTCAAATACCTTATTTGTGCACTCTTGTTTTTTAGAATCCCACTTATTAGGCAATTGCAAAGCGTATGGCACATAATATTTAAGTCTATCTCCATCGAATGAGATCATCGCGAAAAAGGTCGACTTGTTTGCCCCTTTAGCATTTTTCAAATAATATCTAACATTCATATTTATGGATTATACCACAAATATAAGTGTTAATTCAATCGGGGTACTAATTAGGGTACGTTTTTATTTTACTAATTGCTAACATTATTTTTCTAAAAAACGCTAAAATATAAGTAAATAAAGCATCTAAGATAGTTAAAAGCGAAAAAGATAATTTATTAAATGGTAAATAAGTTCAAGTCCAATCCAGATCACAAAAAGCCTCCTTAATTGGAGGTTTTTTTTATAGATATTTTCCCTCATTTTACTATTCAATCCCATGTTTTTTTTTGTGCACAGCCATTTGTGAATAAATCTTCATGCATAACGCAAAACTTTTATTTTTTGTTTATAACTTTATTATTATGGTTAATAAGCTGTTTTTTACTGTGGATATTGTGTGCGTTCTTAGTGGAACAAATTTGGTTGAAGTAAAAATTTTTTAAGAAAATCTAAGAGCTTATTTTCGCCCTCTTGCTGTAAACGTAAAAATGGTGAGTCGATTAATAAATGGATAATTTTTCTAATGTAAATAAGGATAAAAAAACAAATTTTCGCAGAAAGCCTTCTATCGATTTGAGTCCAATGATTTTTGGAAAAGTACCTCCTCAGGCCAAAGATCTTGAAGAAGCCGTATTGGGTGCTGTTATGCTAGAAAAAGGTGCTTTTGACAATGTGATAGAAGTGATCCAGGCGGAGTGTTTCTATGTAGATGCACACCAAAAAATCTTTAAATGTTTTCAGGACCTTGCCCAAAAAAGTCTGCCAATAGACATGCTTACTGTTGTTGAGGAGCTTAAGTCCAAAGGTGAGTTGGAAGAAGTAGGTGGGGCTTACTATGTATCCAAATTAACCAATGTAGTTACCTCGACCGCCAATATCATTACACATGCACAGATTATCCTTCA
>QFOI01000220.1 GCA_003241175.1 Pseudopedobacter saltans | reverse complement strand
ATACCTGAGGTAGAATACATATGATGGTTAACTGTTCCTTTTTTGATATATGGACTTATCACAAATGCAGGTGAACGATGTGCATCAATATGATCAGGACCATTTTGTGCATCATCTTCCAATATGAACACAACAGATTCTTTCCATATTGAACTATGAGAAAGGTGGTCGATAATCATTCCAATTGCCTGGTCATTGTCCGCAACAGCTGCAATTGGAGTGTATTTGCCTTTTCTTTGTCCGCTTGTGTGGTCATTGGAAATTCGAATCGTATTGAAATTAGGTACTTGATTGATTGCTAACAATGAGTCGAAATCTTCTTGCCACATTTGGGCGCGATAAACATCTTTTATATCCATGTCAAAACCTGGAGAATGTGGAGCCACATGACCTTCCAATGCTTTAAGACTCGTTTTTCCCATTTCACCAAATTCTCCGTAGGTTCTATATTTTAAACCTGCTCGCTTACAATAATCCCAGATAAACCCGTCCTTAGGATAAGCTGCGAGACGTGTACCTTCAAAGTCGTAATTGCCTCCTCTTCCTCCATAGCTCGTCGGCCAAGTCTTTTCCACAAAATCCGTAGCATAAGCCGCTGTACTCCAATTGTGTCCGTCAGCACTCACTTCAGCATCGACATAAAAATTGTCTAACAAAACAAACTCCTTTGCTAACGCATGATGATTGGGCGTTACCTTTTCACCAAAAATGCAAAGAGAACTATCCCCGTTTCCCTCTTGCATATCACCCAAGACCTGATCGTAAGTTCTATTTTCCTTTATGATGTAAAAGACATGTTTTATTGGCGAGGTTTCTTTTGTATTCCGAGGAATAGGAATGCCAGCTATTCCTTTTGCCTGTATTTCAACTTGTGGGTTATATGGGCAGTTTGCATATACCTCTGCAGAATATTCCTTTAATTTTTTTTCATTGGGAATATCGATAAAAGAAAGTGTTCCCTTAAACAATCCTCCAATATACTGGACGTCTTTTTTAGCGGTAGAACCTTTTTGATAACCAGCGTCATCTTTTTTGATAGGTTGTGGCCCATGTGGATTAGGTAAAGAGGAAAAGCCTTTACCGTTGGAAACTAATAGTTTCTTACCCAAAACTTTTATATTGGTGGGATACCATCCTGTCGGAATAAAGCCCATGGAAGAACTATGCCCCGGATTGCTTACGTCAAAAAGAGCCAGACAATTATTATCTGCATTTGCAATAAAAAGAACTTTCCCATTTTTGGACAAAGCAAGACCATTGGTTGTAGATCCCGTCAATTTGGTTGGATATAAAGATGCCGAAATAGTTTCGACAACTTTCAATTGTGTTGCGTCTATGACAGAAACTGAATTGTCATTGGCATTCGCCACAAAAATATAGTTACCTTTTTTGGATAAAAGAATTTCATTGGGATGACTTTCAACTGCAATATTTTTAAGAATACGTCCTGACAATATATCATAAACAGCTAATTGATCACCGCCCCAAAGTGATATATACAGCGTCTTCTTATCGGGAGAAAGGCAACAACTATAAGCTTCATGACCCAATTCAACTTTTTTAAGAATGTCATTTGTCTTAAGGTCAATAATGTAGAGAGAATTATCTTCTTTCGTTACAGCATACAGTACACTTTTATCATCATCAATATCCAAACCTGTCGGGCAGATTTTACCTTTTGGCCATACCTTACCCAAACGAATAGTATCCGTATTGGTGAATTTTCCATTTTGGATATGATTAGCTAAAATCCAGTTGTCGTTACCGCCAGAAGCATATAAAATATCTGCAGTTTTATTAAACTTTAAGCCATACCAAGCTTTACCTACTTTTTTTTCATCCAGTAATTTTTCTTTTTGAGGATCTATCAATTGTAGAGATTGAATGCTTTGTCCATTATTAGTGACCGCTAATAATTTTTCATTATTGGACAATTGTAGATTCAAAGGAAGATCTCCCAAAGGAAGTGATCGTCCAATTTGCGTAAGTGACCAACCATTTGGAAGCAATACTTTCTCTTTTGCAGGGTTATCGGTGGGAATCTGGGCACGAATACTTACAATAGATAAAATCCCTAAAGAAAAGAGTTTGACAAATTTATTAAAAAACATAGCGTTCCTTATTTAGTAAAACGCTACAAAACTACCATCCGAAAAAGACCCGTAATATTATCTTTTCTTTAATAAAATAGCCATAAACAACAATCCCCAAGAAATTTCTTGGGGATTGTTGTTATTTAAAAATAATGCTAATTCGCTTTTTTGTTCATTTCTTCTTTGGAGACAACCTTGACAAGCGTACCCGCCTTCAGTTCTTTACTGACAATATCGTAAGGTCCGGTAATAACAGTATCTCCCTCTTTCAGTCCGGATAGTATTTCAATATTATTAATATCCTGAATCCCAGTTTTCACTTCCACTTGCTTTACGGTATTGTCTTTTTGCAATACAAATACAACTTCCTTTATATCATCACCATTCGCACCAGCGTGGTCTTCTTCTTTTTTTGCACCATTTGCATCACTGTTACGTGTCGTAACCGCATTTAAAGGGACAACCAATGTATGTTGATGTGTTTGTGTCTGAATATCTACACTAGCACTCATGTTTGGTCTAAATGGAAATGGCTTTCCAGATCCCATCAAATCAACATAGCTCTCTGGCAACAAACGAATATGTACCTGATAGTTCGTTACAGTCGTACTAGTGGAAGTTGTTGAGGTGGTGGCGTCCGTTTGAGGATTGGCAACCTTGTAGACAACACCTTTGAACTTTCTTTGATTATAGGCATCAATCTGAACGATGGCGCTGTCTCCTACTCTAACTTTTGTGATATCATTTTCTCCAACATCGACTTTTACTTCAATACTTTTAAGATCAGCGATTCGCATTATTTCTGTTCCAATACTGAAACTGTTACCGGCAACACGCTCGCCTTTTTTCATATTCAAAAGACTCACTACACCATCCATTGGAGCGGTTATGATTGTACGATCCACATCCTTTTGCGCTCGATCAAGACTAGCTTGGTTACTACGAATATTTGCCGTATTAGCAGAAATAGTTGCTTTGGCGGCATTATAGTTGGATTTGGCAGCTAAATATGCTTGTTGAGCCGTTTCAAATTCTTGCGCAGAAATAACTTTTTCAGACAGCAATTTCTTCGAACGCGTATAGTTAGCTTCCGTTTGGTCGACAGAAGCTTTCAGACCAGTTAAAGCGTCATTGGCGTTGTTTTTTTGCGCGACAGACTGTGTCACTATAGCAGAGGCTTGATCTCTCTGAGAGTTGTATATATCCGCATATATCCGCGCAACCACTTGACCTTTATGGACAGTATCACCTTCTGCAACTGGCAATTGCACAATTTCTCCTGAGATATCGGAACTTACCTTAACCTCAACTTCTGGAAACACTTTTCCACTTGCCGTAACTATTTCGGTAATGTTACTATAAGTCGTTTTGGAAGCTGTCACCTGTGTACCTTCTTCCTTACCAAGCAAACCTGCTTTTTTCAGTACAACCAACAATACAATTAGCCCTACTAGAATGATCAATATCCATCTAAGTTTCTTATTCATAATTTTAAATTAAATCTCTATAAACTAATTGAATTGTTTTTGTAAAACTCCAATACTTTAAGTCTAAATATGTATTCAAACCTAGAAGCAACTTGCTTAATCTTAGCCTGATACATATTATTCTGCACAACGAGGAAATCCGAAGTCGTCAACATACCAATATCGTATCTTTTTTGAGAAAGAGAATAAGCGTAGGATGCGTAATCTGCGGCTTTAGTATTGGCACTGAAATTTTGGATACCTGTCAAAGCATTGTTGTACGCCGTGTAAATATTTTGCTGCAATGTCAGATTGTCTTGTTCCTTTTGCAACTCGAGTGCATGAAGATTTTCTTTCGCTCTTTCATAATTGGTTCTCAATTGGCGATAGTTAAAAATCGGAACATTTAACGACAAACCTACCGACTGGTTTAAGTTAAGATTAAAAATCTGTTTAAAATAAGGTGCTTTGGAATAAATAGGCACACCATTCATAGAAGTCACTGAATAATTAGAACCTTGAACATTGACCGAACCAATAGTATCCATAAATGGTCTAACTCCAGTTAATGTACTATAGTTATCAGCAAAATTGGACCCAATACCCGCGAACGCCGTAATGGTAGGGAACATAGCCCCTTTAGCTGCTTTAATATTGTATTTGGCACCTTCGATCTTTAATGAATCCACTTTTTGAAGATATTGATTGGCAAGTGCTGTTTCATAAAGCTCTTTTGGTTGTAAGTCAGAAATTGGTAACAAGGGAATCTTTTCCGCATCTGGTACGCCAAACTCAAAACGAGCATCGGCACTTAGGTTCAATAATGCAAAAAGCTGAAGTTTGTTTTGCTCCATCTGAGAAACATTGGTGATATAAGTACTGCTATCTGTCGCAAATTGAGAAGCCAATTGCGCAGCATTCAGCTCCGGAAGGCTGCCCGCATCTACTTTTTTGCGAGTCAAGTCAAGTTGCTGCTGTGTAAGATCTATCTGCGTTTTGGCGATATTGACTTGCTCTTTGGACAATAGCAATTGCAAGTAAGCTGCGGCGACATTGAGTGTTACATCACTTTTTGCACGATTGATATCCTGCTCCAGCGCTTCAGCATTCTTTTGATTAGAGATTATGGTATTTTTAATATTGAACCAGTTAAATAATGTGATACTTGATTGTAGATTGTAGGTCTGCTGAAAAATAGTATTGTTGGTAAATTCGTATGTTGAAGGATTCACGGAGCGACCAAACTGATAACCTCCATTGCTAGAAAATGCCAATGAAGGTATTCTATTGGCTTTAGTTTGTTTGGCTTGTAAAATCTGCAATCGAGCCTGCACGTCTGCCTGCTTAACAGAAATGTTGTTCTCAATCGCATATTCGACACAGCGCTTGAGATCCCAATAGTCTTGCGCCTTTGATATAAAAGGAAGAATAAAAGCAGTACAAAAAACAATCTTCTTTATCATACAACAAATATAATCCATCACTTAGCAGTTCTCATGAAATTTAGACGAGCGGAAAAAAATATTTTTTGTCGGCAATTATGCAGGATAAAACCTTTAACGATAAGGAAATCTGTACTTTTATCCCATGCAGAATATTAAAAAGTTGTTGGACGAAAAGGTAAAACAATACAACCATCCTGATTTCATACCTAATGACCCAATATCCATCCCACATCTTTTTACTAAAAAAAAAGATATTGAAATAGCAGGACTTTTCGCGGCGATTTTTGCATGGGGCAATAGGACCATTATCATCAATAAGTCAAAAGAATTGATGGAGTTAATGGATATGCAACCATATGATTTTATCATGAACCATCAAGAAAGTGATTTACAAAATCTCATGCAGTTTAAACACAGAACATTCAACGATACAGACTTGCTATACTGTATCGACTTTATGAAAAGACACTTCACTCAATACAACAGCCTTGAGGAAGCTTTCTTCCCATCATCCGACATGAATGTAGAGGCAGCCCTCAATCACTTTCAGGCATACTTCTTTTCTCATCCCGATGCACCTCACCGTACACGAAAGCATATCCCCTCCCCCGTTCAAAAATCAGCATGCAAACCTCGTAGGGCGCCATGCATACACCATGGCGCGAGGCTCGCAAGCATTAGGAGCGTTCTATACCCTGCCCCCGTTTGCCGGTAGTCATCGCCCAATCGGTTTTGCGTTCGGGTGCGCTATGCGCAGCTTCTGCTTTCTCCAGCGGCCCGATTTGCTGGCGCTGGTTGAAGTTGATGGTGACCTCTCCGCAGCCGACTTCGCCGTTATTGGCCACGGTTTCGTACCGCGTGTTGAACCGTTTGAGTGCGGCAGCCAGTTTCAGTGGCGCGGGGCGCTTGATAAGTTTCTCGGATTGCGCACGCGCGCCCGGCGATAATTCCTGCAAGCGGGATTCCGTATCATGGGTGATAACGCCGCCTACCTGCTGCGGCGGAATTGCCACCGGTTGCAGCCCAGCATCGCGGGCGCGCAGGCAGAACTGCAAATCATCGGGTCCCCAACCCTCGATACGCTCGTCGTAGCCGCCGAGCTTGTAAAAATTATCGGCGCTGACCGCCACGCGCCCCCCAAT
>QFOI01000005.1 GCA_003241175.1 Pseudopedobacter saltans | reverse complement strand
CCATAAGCACAAATACCGCCATCAATAGTAGGTGTTACCCAACCGAACTCCTCCGTATAGACATATTTTCCCTGTATCTCGATTTCCTGCATACCTTCAGGAGACATGTACGGTAGAAAGCTATGATAATGTTTGTCTATTTCTTTTAATTCTTTTTTTTCCAAAGGAGCACCAGCATCGCCGTCCTCACAGCAACCGCCTTTACACCGAGAAAGATCACATACAAAATGTGCTTCTACAATCTCATCCCCTATTAATTTATCATCTATAAGAATCATGCGAAATGAAATTTATGAATTATGATTTACAAATCTACTTTTTCCAACGAAATGTATTGATAAAATGTTTCATATCCTCTGCTAAAAAAGCATTAACTGGCTTTAACGAGTCTTGGTTGGGTGTCGCATCAAAATACAACGCACCACGCAAAAAATGCTTTGTCGAATCTGTCAAGAAAAATTGATTAGAAGTAGCTACATTACCCCCAACTTTAAAATAAACACCATGTACTCCATTAGGCGTAGACATGGTTGAGTCATCAATTGATGTAGCTTTTACACTATGTTTATTGGTAAGATTAAATGCGTCGTTCAGCAATTTTTTGAAATCATTGGTGCCAATATCCTTGTAACTGATATATATACGTCCATTAAATTGTGGGAAATCAATATTGATCCACCAAGGATTTTCGGTCTTTTCTCCGAAAAAAGACGAGTCTTTTACGACTTTCGCATATACTGGATATTCAAACGAATAAGGATAACCTGACTGGTCAAAGACTTGGTATTCTTTTTCTGGTAAAGGAATTTGAAAATAGCCTTCAGGCTTAGGCACGTATGTATTGTTACAAGCAGTAAAGGAAAATACAATTACCAATACAAAAAACATACTTACACAAAATGGAACTGGACGAAACATAATGCAAAGCTATGCATCTATTCTTTCGTTTGGGCAATAGTTACCTGTATTTTTTCAAGACGGTTTTGCCGTTTTTCCAAAACGGTGAACATAAATCCTTTGTATTCCAACTGGTCATTGATATTGGGAAATGATTTGGCAATCGCTAAAACTAACCCGGCAACGGAATCATTATCTCCTTTGATATCGTCAAAAGTAGCTGATGGAATACCCATGATACGACAAGCGTCAATCAACATCAACCTTCCATCCAAAATAAAATTATGGTCGTCAATCTTTTGGAATCGCCCTTCTTCCTGGTCAAATTCATCTTTTATCTCTCCAATTATCTCCTCTTGAATATCATATAGCGTAACAAGGCCACTTGTACCGCCAAATTCATCCACAATGAAAGCCAAATGGTTTTTGGAACTCTGGAAATCATACAAAAGCGACTCTATCAATTTATGTTCATGGACGAACAATGCAGGCACAATCAATGCATGCCAATCAAAGTTGGGATTGTCCAAATGTGGCAATACGTCATTGGTATTGATGACACCTACAATAGAATCCAAATTGTTTTTATAGACGGGTAACCTGTGATAATGGAGATCTTCAATCTTGGAAATCAACTCTTGGAAACTAATATTGAACTCAATACCGTTGACATCTAGTCGAGGGGTCATTATCTGCTTTACGTATATATTGCTAAACTTTACGATACCTTTCAATATCATTTTTTCCTCATCACTTGCATCGCCTCCAATAGTAGATTTATCAATAGCTTCGTCCATATCCTGGTTGTATTGGGCTTTGCTTTTTTGGGGAAACAACACAGCTTCAACAGAAAACGAAGCCTTGTAAACCCAACTACCAATTCGTCCAAAAACATAGTAAAAACCGACTGCAAACAGACTAAAGTCTTTGGCAAAGCGTATAGGGTTCTGTGCAGCATAAAGCTTGGGCAACAACTCGCCAAATATCAACAGGATGATAAACAATGCAGCAATCTTAATCAGCCAAACCGCATATTCGGGCATTGGAGGCAAAGTGAATGTATTGAACATCATGTTGCCCAATATCACCAACAACAAAACAAAAAAGAAATATGCGACCTGTAACGAAGAAAAGAAAAGCCTATCCGTATCCAACAACTCCAAAATGCGCTTGTAGGATGGTAATTCCTTCGTTTTCAAAAGATTGATGTCATTATTGTCCAAAGCAAAATAAGCTACCTGTGCACCCGAAACAATAAACAAAAACAACAAAATAACCACAAATGCAATCGCCAAAACAGTCAACTCCGAAGTAGCTGGAATATTAATCGTATTGGAAGCGAGCAGGGTCAATATCATCTTGCTAATTATAATTTCAAGTCTTCTGCGTTATCAGACAGATAGGGATTATTTCTGTTTTCCTTTATGGTAGGCTCTATGGATTCTTCACATTTTTTCTCAATATAATCTGAAAAATCTACTTGAGATTCTTCATTATTGGGAAAACAATTGCCATTTACAGAAGATATGCTTGATTCAGATTTTTTGTCAAGCATGATAAGGTTGTCACCTACAATCTCCGTCGCAAATTTCTTTACACCATCCTTGTCTTCCCAACAACGGTTTTTAAGATGCCCTTCAACATATATCAAGCTACTTTTGTGTAGGTATTTCTGTGCCAATTCTGCCAATCCTCGCCAAAGGACAACAGTATGCCACTCCGTTTGTGATACAAGCTTGCCTGTACGGTCTTTGTAGGTTTCTGTAGTAGCCAAAGGGAATTTTGCCACGGCAATATTGCCTTCCAGAAACTGCACATCAGGATCCTTTCCCAAATTTCCGATCAAAATAACTTTGTTTACGCCTCTCATACAATTGGTCTTTTATTTATCTGGTGAATATAAAAACTATCTAAAATTAGCTTTTTTTAACAAATACACAAAAGATTTAGGGAGAATGCGGTCGTAGCATCGATAGATAGACTAAACTATTGGACATTAGCGACGACTCTAGCGCCAGACTTCTTTGCAGATTGCATGATACGAAACACCTCACCGTAATAAGCTATTGTATCTGCATTGATAACAACGGATGGAGTATCTTTTCCTACAACGCTTTTCAATACAGCCTCATGAATGGCCGAATCAAGATTGTTAGGATTTATTTCTTTTTGTCCAATATACATTTTTTGTTCCTTGTCAATAGAGACAACGATGTTTTGCTTTACTTTGGTATCCTTTGCCGCTTTGGGATTATTAACCTTTATTACATTGGGATTGGCCAAAGTCGATACGATAAGGAAAAACAGCAACAAAATGAACAAGATATCGTTCAATGCCCCTGTTTGCACTTCAGCCTTTTCCTTTGACCTTCTCTTTCTAAGATCCATAACAGATTTGCTTTGAAACGAAAAAATTAATTAATTGGCCCCTGTAGAATATCCATGAAATCAGCAGAAGCAATCTCGATCTGATTGGCCATTTTGTCTACCTGAGTAGAAAGGAAATTATACATGATATAGGCTAATAGACCAATAACCAAACCTGTTCCCGATGTTATCATTTTGACATAAATACCACCCGAAATGACACTAAGATCAAAATTACCGGTTGTATTTATTTCATAAAATAGTTGCACCATACCTGCAATAGTCCCCAAAAATCCAAACATAGGGGCAATACCAGCAATCAGAGAAAGAATATTGAGGTTCCGTTCAAGACTATACAATTCTATTTCTGCAATACCCTCCATACTTTTTTCAATAACGTCGATGGGCTTACCCAATCTTTGAAGACCTTTGGCAATGACATGCGCTATTGGCGAATGTGAATTTTTCGCCATTGTATAAGCACTGGACACATTATTGGACACAATGTTGTCATGAATCACGCGCATAAAGTTAGGATCTATTGACCGTGCTTTTTTTATGACTAGGAATCTTTCAAAAAAAACATACAATGCGATTATAAGAAGTATGTAAAGGGGATACATCAGTGCTCCACCCTTTCCTAACAGACTCCAAAGACTCATTTTTTCTGTTCCATGTGCCGCTACTGTGGATACGGCTTGACTGCTGGAGTCCAATACCTGTAATAAGATTCCCATTATGAAGTAAAAGTTATAATACGGTAATATATTTTGCCAAAACTAATAGTAATAACTAACCAAACAAAAATTTTACCAAATATTACCATTCTTTTCTAAAAAAAACTTCCATGTTCACTTTTTTGATGAGAACATGGAAGCTCCAATTCCAAAAACACTTGATTTTATTAAAATCTAGCTATTTTTTTCTTTAATAATTTTCTAGCAAAATGGATACGGCTTTTTATAGTACCTAAAGGCTCGCCCAGCACGTGGGCAATCTCATGGTATTTATAACCTTCAAAATACAGCATGAAGGGTTTTCTAAAGATTTCAGGAAGATCATTGATGGCAGTCTTCACTTCTTTCATACTTGTGTGAGCAATCGAATCATTTGGAATACTAGTCGTATTGTTGTTGATCATTGCTTCGTTCGGCGTTCCATCGAACACAGTATGGAGCTTAGCCTTACGCCTATAATTGTTGATAAAAATATTGCGCATGATTGTATACAGCCATGCCTTAATGTTAGTTCCGACATTGTACTTGTCTTTGTTTGCCAAAGCTCTGAACATAGTCTCCTGAAATAAGTCTCGCGCAAGGTCCGAGTCTCTTGTCAATTTAGTAGCAAACGGTTTCAAAAAATCAGCATTAGAAACAAGAATGTCGTCAAATTTTAGATTTTTGGACATGATCGACGGTTTAGATGTTTACAATATGTTTAAATTATAGCAAAAAACGCACCAACACATGAATAACCCTTAATGTCCCTTTCAAAAAAGCAACCAAAAATGAAAGGCAGTACCAAGCCCATAATTGTTTAACTAGCTTAGCAAGGACAAATGTATAGCCCTTTTCCGAAAATCTCAACATTTTCTCTTTTTTTTCCTTTCTTTACTATTCAATAATAGCAATTATGAGTTCAGGTAAATATGCCATCATTGTAGCTGGGGGCAGTGGAAGCAGAATGGAGAGCAAGGTTCCGAAACAGTTTCTCTTGGTTAACGATAAACCCTTATTATTTTACACCATAAAAATTTTTTTGGATACTTACGAAGACCTAAAAGCAATCGTATTACTCCCTAAAGATTACCTTGAGCAAGTAGCATCTCTTTTTGATGGATTGGACTTGAGTCGGATCAAATGGGAAGAAGGCGGACAAACAAGATTCCACTCGGTAAAAAATGGGTTAAAGCATGTTGATAAGGAAAGTATTGTATTTGTCCATGATGGGGTGAGGTGTATGGTATCCAATAGCCTTATCGAAAAATGTTATGAGGCGGCGTTACAATATGGCAATGCTATCCCTGCTGTAAATGCGACAGACAGTATAAGAATGGAAGATTCAGGAATCAATAAAAGTGTAGACCGTAATAAAATTTTTATTGTACAAACACCACAAACCTTTCAAAGCAATATTTTAATTGATGCGTTTAACAAAGAATATGATCCATTATTTACTGACGAGGCAAGTGTAGTGGAATCAATGAACATAAACATACATCTGGTAACTGGCGAATACCAAAATATCAAAGTAACCAGACCTATAGATCTTTTAATAGTTGAACATCTCTTGCAAAAATAAATACAACGTATTGCATTACTCGATTACCAAAGTGAAGCGATCTGATTTAGATGAAACTAAATATACAAGTTGTTTGCAAAATGCCCTCAACTATCAAATTTATGCTGAAATATGGGTGCTTGATATATTGTCCGAAAGAAAATGGTTTTGTTACATATTGAATGATTATGAAGCCATATTCCCTATTCCGTATCAGATTTTTTGGGGAATAAAAGTTGTTTCACTACCACCCATCATTCAACAACTAGGTATTTTCTATAAAAAAAAATTAGACAAAGAGCGTTTTAATTCATTAATAAAAAAATTAAAACGCAACATCGTTAGGGGTTATTCCTTTAATGAAGACAATACCAAAAATTATCCACTACAGGGAGAGATACGCCCTAACCAACTTATTAAACTGAACACATCCTATGAAAATGTAGCATCTAGTTACAACCGAAACAGAAAACGGAACCTTAGGGATTTTGCCAACGATAAAAAAATCATATACTCTCAAGAAATCGAAACTTTTATAACACTTTATAAAAAAGAATATCCAAGTCTGGTTTCTCCTAAAAAAATAAAATTACTTTATAACTTGATGGAAGCTTCTTTTAAAAATGGAGCAGGGTATCAATATCGTATTGAGGAAAATGGAGAATTATTATCTTCATTGTTTTACCTCGAACAAAATAAGAAGATATATCAGCTTGGAGCGTCCAGAATCAAAAAAGAGTCATTTGGAAGTACCTTTTCCGTAATTATAGACTATGTATTAAGAATCAAATCAAATCAAATCAACGTTTATGATTTTGAGGGTTCACGTATCCCTGGAGTTCACAGTTTTAATAAAAGTTTCGGAGCAGAAGAAGTACAGTATACTTATTACACTAATATAGCTTTATTGAACAAACTATATTCCTTAATCAAAAATAAATCATAGTTTAGTTGCATAATAAATACTGCCATCCATATAATACACTTTGAACCCGAATGGTCTTAGTAGGTCAGTCAATCTATCAATGGTAAAATCGCCGTGTAGTTCTACAATAATAGACCTTACATTATCCAACCATTTATTATCATTGCTCAAAAGATCCGCCTCTTCTCCTTCTATATCTATTTTCAATAGATCTATAGATGATAGTTGATACTTTTTGAACAGTTCACTCATCGTTATTGTTTGAATGGAATCGTTTGTAGTAGCCACTTCTTGTATTGCAAAATTATAAGCATAAGCTGCTTTAGTTACATTTACAGATATTTTCTTAGATGAAATCCCTGTTGCCTCAATATGCACTTGTGGTAAAAAAGCCAGATTTTTGGATAGACAATTGACGTTATTTTTTTCTGGCTCTACACAAATAAATTTTGCTTTAGGATATTTGAGACCATAAAACATTGAAAAAAAACCCACATTAGCACCTAAGTCTACTATTGTTTCGCACATATTCAAACCAAAATTATTAGGCAAACTATATACTTTTCTCCAAAAAATTTCGTAAAAAACATCAAAATCTCCAGTAAATGTTCTTATGTAAAAATGTACTATTTGATGAGACATTTTCAAAGGATAGATATACCCTTCCAAACTAGCATTGTAAGTATGGTTTTTATAAGTACGACTATATATTTTTGTATTTCTTATAAGAGAAAGTAAAACCTTTGCGGATGAGCTTACTTTCAAACAGAAAAAAAACTTCGATATAAAACTTCTAGTACCATTCATAGTAGTTATTCCTATTGTGGCCACAAAAAATTACGGTTACGTGGCTGTAATGCTGACAGATTTATACTGAAAGAAACAGTCTTCCAGAATCTATTGTCTGTTGGCAACTTATCTTTGTACACTTTACTATAAATCACTGGAACATATATATTGACCAAGGACTTAAACAAAGATACTTGCAATCCAGCATCGTACAAAAATCTTCCAGCCGGAGGCACATCGCTCCACAAGTCGGAATATGTACCCAAGTCAAAAAATAGTTTTAAGCCGCCTCCAACATAACGTAATGGATCTAGGTTTCTCGGAAAATCTGCCGTCAGATTGGTAGCAGTTAACCAATTATCACTCATGCCCAAAACAGAAACACCACCACTTAGACTTTGTGACGGAATCTTAAAGAATCCATCTCTTTCCATGATTTGTTGTGACATCCACCCTTGACTTTCGTTTCTTCCTATAAAATAATCACTATATGTGTAATCATAAATTCCAGATGGACCACTTAATCCAAAGTTATAAACTTGATTCTTTGCCTCAACAAGATTAGTCTGTTCTTTTAGGTAGAAAAATTTACCTGCAAACAACCTAGCAGAAACCCCTCGATTAGAAGCATCATAGTTGAAGAAATATTTCCCAGTAAGCCCCAAACGTAAAAATTCTTTACCTGCATCTGCCGTAAGGTTAACCGAGTAAGGGTATAGTTTCCGAGAATCACTTAATTGTCCACTTAACCTAAAAAGAGTAGTCTTATCAGTTACATTTCCAAAGCTTGTGTCATTTCCATTGGTAAACATACTATAGTTCTGTTGACTCAATATAAAGGAACGAAAACCGACATCAATTTTTCTAGTTGAAGGCAACTCTTTATCAAAAATCGTAACATCTATCGCAGGGACAATGCGCCATATTCTTTGATAGAATTTGGGATAGTCTGGAATATCAAAATCTCGTCTTGAAAAAGTACTACCAGACACACCAATACGCCAATGCGTTTTTGTATTCCATACATTGTATGCAACATCGCCCCAACCTGCAAACTTTTTGCTACCTATAGCATACATAGGAGCTAATGCAAAACTCAATGGTTTTTCTGGTAATTGATAATTATGAACCAATGCACCCACCATTACTTTATCATAGTTGTTAAATCCAACAGCAGGGGAAACAAGTACATAGTTGTATTTTTCTGTATTTCTAAAATCATACAAAAAGCCAAGCTTAGTTTTTTTGTTTAACTCCCTTACTGTATCTTTTCTATAAATACTATCAATAAATGGAATAGATTGTTTGTATCTTTCATAAACTCGAGTTAACCATTGACTCGGTTTTTGGGGAGCACGTCCTGAACGAAATATATCTGGGAAAATATGTTTTGCCACCATCGTTTTAATAGAGTCTTGACTGCCTCTATCCAAGCTGGTTTCTAAGAGAAAATTTTTATCCTTTGATGCCACCCATTGAAAACCTAGTTCGCCTTGATAATTAAATTTATTCGATCCGTTGGATGTTCCATTTGTCTTAACAGAATAACTATTGGAACAGGCAATTTCTACTATATAGTCAGCAAAAGCACTATTATTCGCATAAAAAGCAGAATACGGTTGTAACATCCAACCATCTTTATTCAAATCCGCAATCAACGGACACCATGCTTTCAATATAAAATCATTGCCACGGTAGCCGTCATTCGCAAAATTAAATGGTACGTGCGTAAAGAAAGTTGTTGACAGATGAACCGAATCACCAGGCGCCAAAGGTTTTTCAAGTGGTATTTGAATAAACTCTGAAAAACTCATTTCAGGCTTTAAAATAATATTGCTTTTACCGTCCACTGTGAAATCCAAACTATCAATCCACCCCCGGTCTTCCGCCTTTCCAAAATAATAGCTAGTATTTCCCCATTTCAATAAATCCTCACTATAACTAGTATGATCGGACGAGAACGCATTCGGATACAACAATATCCAAACAGAATGCAATGAACTGTCTGCATGATTGACATACACAGCGTCCCATTGCCCATCAATTGTTTTCTCGATGTCATTGAGTTTGGCATTGATGGTATAGCGAACCACAGGAAGATTCTTTTGTGCCATACAAGAAAACCCAACCAATAACAATATGACAATACAGTATAGTCGTTTCATTTTTTGAATGTTCCAGTTAAGATAACTAACCTTTCTATAACGCTATTTTGGACGGATTATTTGCCTTTTCCCAAAAACAGAATTCTAATGGTGTATACCAATATCTTAATGTCCACAAGCAAAGAAGCATTTTCAAGATAAACTAGGTCATATTTTAAGCGTTCTTTCATTTCTTCTATATTGGAGGCATAGCCAAACTTGACCATACCCCAAGAAGTTAGTCCCGGACGCACTTTCAATAAATATTTGTAGTACGGAATTTCTTGCGAAAGTTTTTCAATATAATAAGCTCTTTCCGGTCTTGGCCCGACAAAAGACATATCGCCACGTAAGATATTCCATAATTGAGGCAATTCATCCAAACGCCATTTTCTCATGATTCTTCCCCATGATGTAATTCGACTATCATGATCTGAGGAAAGTTGCGGACCCTCTTTTTCGGCATCTTCACACATGGATCTAAACTTAACAATCCTGAAAACTTCGCCATTGCGTCCTAGCCTTTCTTGGAGAAAAAATATAGGCCCTTTAGAAGATAATCTGGTCCGGATAGCTGTAAAAAAGAGTAAGGGACTAAGAACTAGGAATCCCAATATGGAAAGAAAAATATCAATCATCCTCTTAGTATGTTGTTGCCATATAGGCATCCTTACAGGATTAACTCTCACTAAGGGTATGGATAGAATATCTTCCGTCTGAATATTACCCGAAAAAAAATCAACATCCTGCGGAACTCGCATAACATCCACTCCTATAGCAGAAAAAGAGGCGATGTATCGCAGTAATTGTGGCGATGAAGTCATTACATCAGGAGCTAACAACACAATCCTCACCCCTTCTTTTTGACCCATTGAAACTAAATCGTCTTTTGTCGAGTATTTTTTCAGAGATACCTCTTTCATAGCATCAACTTCCTCCTCCATGAAAGGAGCGTATCCTACAAATTTAAATCCTTGCCTGTAACCCGTTTTTTCCAATTCTCGGAAAAAATTCAACGCTACTTTTCCAGAGCCAATAATGAAAAAACCAATTTTAATCTTCCCGTTCAATATTTGAATCTTAAAATATTGCAACAAGATTATTCTCCCCAAACATACACTCACGAATAACCAAAACCACAATAGCAACAGCACACTTATTCCATGCCAATAATTGGTATATTCCTTTAAAAGTGTTAGTAAAAAAAGTAGAAGAGAGAGAATAAAAGTTTGTGCAACCGTCTGATAGATTTCCTTAACCCTGGACTTCATGAATGGTGCTTGTGCATATGCGCCCAAAAAAGTAAAAGTGGCTACCGATAAAATGGGAACCCACAGAAACCATTTTTCATAAAAGTGGCTATCCAGATATCTAAATCCATCCCAGCTTTTTGTATAGGAATAACCAAGACTATACAACATTTTCCATCTAAATAAGACCACTACACCCCATCCAATTACCACGGTAAGGTAATCCATTGTAAAGTTGTATAGTTTAGCTGAAAAATCTTTCATGTAGTCCTAATCTATCGGTTAATTAGCCGCTAGGACTTTGTTATGGTGTATTTTTTCCAATATTTTATGAGCAACTTCCAAAGCTAGATAACCATCGATTTCACTGACTTTGGTGGGTTTGTTATTAACGATGGCGTCTACAAAAGATTCCAATTCTGCTTTCATCGCATTGGCATCTTGCACTTTAGGATTGGATATAGCGATAGTTTTCTTAGTACCATCTGGCGTATCAATATCAAAAGAGAAAACGTCACTGTCACTTGGGTGTTTTAACTTGATTACTTCCGCCTTTTTATCCAAAAAGTCAATACCGATATAGGCATCTTTTTGAAAAATACGCAGTTTACGCATTTTTTTCATGCTGATACGGCTACTCGTTAAGTTGGCTACGCAGCCATTGTGAAATTCTATACGCACATTAGCAATATCAGGCGTTTCGGTAATTACACCTACACCACTAGCATAAATATTTTTTACATCACTTTTGACAATACTCAATATAATATCAATATCGTGTATCATGAGGTCCAATATAACGCTGACTTCCGTACCTCTAGGATTGAACTGCGCCAATCGGTGCACCTCGATAAAAAGTGGTTGATGTATGTATTTCTGAGCAGAAACAAAAGCCGGATTGAACCGTTCAACATGTCCAACCTGGACTTTTACATTCGCCTCACGAACCATGTTGATCAACTTTCTACCTTCCTCCAAAGTTTTTACGATTGGCTTTTCTACAAATACATGCTTTCCTTTACGTACGGCCATTTCACATAATGCAAAATGATGATTGGTTGGCGCATCGATATCCGCAGCATCTACATGATCCAAAAGATCTTCAGGATTCAAAAAACGCTTGATCTGGTAATTTTTCTCTACATCAGCAGCTATTTCGTCGTTAGGCTCATAAAAACCTACTAACTCTACATTTTCTATTTCTTTCCAATTGTTTAAATGAAATTTTCCGATATGGCCAGCGCCCAATACTCCGATTTTCAACATGATCGATAATTATATTGCAAAAATACCTCTATCTTGTCAATAGAGGTATCCTTTTTATGATTAGAATGTTGTATAACTATTTTCTCTTTTTACCACCCAAACCAAGCGCGCCCAAAATACTACGTACAATCGTACCAGTAACAATGGTTGATGCTGTGCGCATAGCAGATTTTACAAAAGGATTGTCAAGAAATCCCGGCTCTGCCTTTTGAGAAGATTTTGTCGCTGTTGTCTCATTGGCCGTTGCAGCTTGTTGCAATTTTTGGGTAAGGATTTCGTAAGCACTTACTGGATCAATTGCTTGGTTATATTTTGGAACCAATCGACTCTGAGCAACGATATTTTTCAACTCGGTCGACGTCAAAATATCCATTCTGCTTCTTGGAGAACAAAGCAATGTATGCACAAGTGGCGTCGGGATTCCTTTTTCATTCAAAAGCGTAACAAAAGCTTCTCCAATACCCATTTGGGTCAACAAGTCCTCCGTTTTGTAAAAATCGCTTTCTGGGAAATTTTCAGCGGCTTGCTTAATAGTTTTCCGATCGGCAGCCGTAAAGGCACGAAGAGCATGTTGTATTTTCAAACCCAACTGGCTCAAAATACCAGCTGGAACATCCTGCGGATTTTGCGTACAGAAATAGATGCCAATACCTTTGGATCGGATTAGTTTGATGATGGTTTCTATTTTTTGTAAAAGTGCAGAAGAAGCTTCTTCAAATAATAAATGTGCCTCATCAATTACAATAACCAATTTAGGTTTGTCCAAATCTCCTGCTTCTGGTGAACTAGAATACAACTCATCCAGCATCTGCAACATGAAAGTAGAGAATAGTTTAGGGCGATTTTGCATATCAGTGACACGGAGAATATTGACAATTCCTCGACCAGTATCGTCTATTCGCATCAGATCATCCACTTCAAAACTTTTCTCTCCGAAAAACTGATCCGCTCCTTGCTGTTGCAATTCCACCACTTTACGCAAAATCGTTCCAATGGAAGTCGTTGCGATATTGCCATAAGCTTTTGTCAATTCATCTTTTCCTTCTTGCGAAGCATATTGGAGTACTTTGGTAAAATCTTTCAGATCAACCAAAGGCAACTGAGAGTCGTCGCAATATTTGAATAACATGGCCACCAGTCCAGCTTGGTTATCGTTGAGTTCCAATATTTTACTTAAAAGAATCGGACCAAATTCACTGACTGTAGCTCTTAATTTTACGCCGACCTCATTACTCAACGTCAAAAATTCGGAAGAAAATGCTTCTGGAACATAGTCCATGTGGAGCAATTGATAGCGTTCTTTTATCTTATCATTGGCAACTCCTTCAGCAGCAATACCACTCAAGTCCCCTTTAATATCCATCAATAGAACTGGAATGCTGTTGTCGCTGAGGTATTCCGCGAGCATTTGGACAGTTTTGGTTTTACCAGTTCCAGTAGCTCCTGCAATAAGCCCGTGACGGTTGAGCGTTTTTAAAGGAAGGAAGATTTCTGCTTCAGGCACGGGGTTGCCATCCAATATACCGATTCCAATTTTTACATGATCGCCTTTGAAGGTGTAGCCGTCTTTTACGGTCTGTATGAAAGTGTCTTTGGTAGCCATATTGTTTTGAGGATATTTTCAATTAAAAAAATCAGGTTATTGCATATCCACTTTTCCAGCCTGCACTCTCTGACCATAAAAAATGGCAGCTTGCTCACTGAAATTATGTGGATCATCTGTGGTGAAAAAACTACGGTGCGCGCCTTTCGTGATTCGGTCATTCATGTCCGTATGTCGACTGAGGTATCTCACAAGACTTTCCGTTACGATATTTCCCTGCTCTACAATATTGATACTTACTGGCATATACTCTTTTATTTTTTGCATTAATAAAGGATAATGTGTACAAGCCAATAATACCGTATCAATATGCGCATCTTTTTTCAGCAAATCCTTTATATGCTTTTTGATAAAATAGTCAGCTCCTGGAGAAGCAAATTCATTGTTTTCCACCAACGGAACCCACATAGGACAGTATTCTTGAAAAACTTCAATGTCAGGAAAACTTTTGTTGATTTCTATTTTGTAAGATTCAGACAACACGGTTCCTTTCGTTGCCATAACGCCTACTTTTCTGGTTTCCGTAAAATCACCAATAACCTCACTTGTAGGCCTCACAATCCCCAAGACACGTTTGGAAGGATCTATATTAGGCAAATCATTTTGTTGAATGGTTCGCAGTGCTTTTGCAGAAGCGGTATTGCATGCCAATACTACTAAAGGACATCCTTGTTCGAAAAACCATTTAACCGCCTGTAGTGTATATTTATAAATGGTTTCAAATGAACGTGTTCCGTAAGGAGCACGGGCATTGTCTCCCAAATAAATAAAATCGTGCGAAGGCATCTGAGCAGTGAGTTTACGTAAAATCGTCAACCCTCCATAACCAGAATCAAAAACACCAATAGGATTTTGCTGCATACCCCAAAAATAAGAAGCACCATGCAATAAACATGGTGCTTCTTATTTTTAATTGATAAAAATCTTGTTATTTACCTGCTGGTTTAGTGGCAGGTGCGGATCCTGCACCTTGATCATCTATTTTAATACCTACAGCCTTAGCCACAGGAATAGAAAGATCCACAACATAAGTCGCATTTGGCGCAATAGCAGGCTCAATTGCATCAGGTTTCAACACAACAGAAATATGTTGTGCAGTAACTACTGTCTGTAACGCTTTGACTATTTTTTGATACAATGGTTGCGCTAATTGTACATATTTTCTTTGGCTTTCGTTTTGTACAATTTGTTGCCAGTTAATTAACTGATACAAAACTTGATTTTTTTGATCTTTCAAATATTGTAATCTAGCTTCTGGTTTTTTAGCTGCAGAATCTACTTTGTACGCCGTATCCAATCTACCAAATTCAGATTCCAATATATCACGTCTAGGTGCCAAGCTATCCACTTGAAATTTTTGCAACAATGTGTCAATATGCGGATATTCTGGCATAAAACGAATCATACCCTCTGCATCAAAAATACCAATTTTAAAACCAGTCTGTGCATTTGCACTTATCGCCATAAAGGTCATTCCAACAATAGCGATCAATCCTAAAAGAACCTTTTTCATTTTTTGTTTTTGTTTTTAGTAATGTATATGCTTCTTAAAAGCCTTGAAAATGTGTTTATTTCGTTTTTATGCCCAAACTTACAAGAATATCGTCACTCTTATTCAATTTCGGGTCAGCAAATATAACGGTAATTCCTTCACTCTTATCCAAAATAAAATCATAACCACGTGTAACTGCCATATTTTGTACCGCATTGTAGATCTTATCTTGTATGGGTTGCACTAGGCGTTTTCTTTGCACAAAGAGCTCTCCTTCGTAACCAAAATACTTTGTATTCAAATCTCGCACCATTTTTTCCTTATTGGCGATCTCAATCTCTCTTTTTTGTTTTAGTTCGTCTGTCAACATATATTGTTCCGCCTGAAAATCCTTACGCATGGCATCCAGATCCGTTTGCATCTTAGCTACCTCTCTTTGCCATTGTGTACTCATCTTTTTCAATTGCACATCGGCGTCTGCGTATTCTGGCATTTTGCTCAAAATATATCTGGTATCAATCACCGCATAACGTTGAGCATTGGATATCTTGATATTTCCAATAGCAAAAATAGTAATCAATATAATTATCGAACAAATACGCTTCATTATTCTACTAATCTGGTTCAAATCCTAACATGAAGGTAAATCTACCTGCACCTTTTATACCATTTCCTGGCGTTGTCCTATCCAAACCAATACCGTAATCAAACCCTAACAGACCAAACATAGGAAGATTAAATCTCATACCCAAACCAACGGAACGACGTAACTGGAATGGATTGTAATCCTTGAAACCATACCAACCATTGGCTGCTTCGAAAAATGCTAGACCAAATATCGTACTACTAGGATTCAAACTTAACGGATACCTCAATTCAGTAGTGTATTTATTGAACATGGTAAAATAAGTCGCCGCTTGTTGTTGGTCAGGATTAACCCTTGGATTAGAGGAAGAGTAAACCGGATAACCTCTTTGAGATATGATGTCATAACCCAAGAATGAATAAGTATTACTCAAACCTGCATCACCCACCTGGAATCTTTCGAATGGAGACACCAACAGATTCGGATTGGTATTGTATTTACCCATGTATCCAAATTTCGCAGACATCTTCAATACCAATTGCTTTTTGTCCTCTCCCACCGGAGCTGTCAATGGTACGTACCATTCACCAGTGAAACGCCATTTGTGGTATTCTATCCATTTGTATTTACGAGCATCTGAATAGTTTACAATTTTCGGATCCAATATGGAATATGGCGGAGTCAACTGCGCACTCAACATAAAGTTGGAACCAGAACGCGGGAATATAGGATTATCTATATTGTAACGTTGCAAAGTCAACTTCAAGTTAAGATTATTGGATGTACCGTTGTTGAAATCCGGCATATTGTAATAATCTATCGTATAGTTATGAAGTTGATAACGCGTATAGTTGATAGCCGTTGTCAAAGAGAAATAGTTGTCTGGCCAGTTTAACTGTTTAGACAAACCAATGGATACACCTGTTGTTCTAAACCAAGGATTACCAGAAGTTTCTTCAAATTTTCCTGTATAATAGTTATAACCATTATTGTATTTGGTATCGTAAATGCTAAACTGCAAACCGTTTCTTTTCTTACCACCTAACCAAGGCTCGGTAAAAGATAAGTTGTAAGAGCGATACATTTTACCATTACTTTGGAAACGCAAAGAAAGTTTCTGACCATCTCCAGTTGGCAAAGGAGCCCAAGCGTCTTTTTTAAATATATTATGCGTAGAAAAATTGGCAAATGTCAAACCTAATGTTCCTGTCAATCCAATACCTCCTCCAAAACCAGCACTTAGTTCCAGCTGATCCGCAGATTTCTCTTGTACAGTCCAGTGGAAATCAACAGTTCCGTCTTCTTGATTTGTCTGAACACCCGGGTCAATTTTTTCTTGGTCAAAGAAACCAAGGTTTGCTAATGTTCTATTGGAACGAATCAAATTATCACGGCTAAATTTATCTCCTGGTAACGTATACAATTCACGACGAGCCACATGCTCATTCGTTTTATCATTTCCTCCAATTTTAACATATTTGATAGTCGCCTGAGGACCTTCCTGCAAACGAATTTCAAAGTTGATGGTATCTTTAGTAACACCGACTTCAGTTGGAGTCGCATGGAAGAAAAGATAACCTCTATCCATATACAGACCACTAATATCTGCAATTTCAGGATTCATAGTAATACCAAGTTTTGTATTTAACAAGTCTTGGTTAAACACATCGCCTTTTTCAATACCTAATATTTCTGTTAACAAAGAATCTGAAAACAAAGTATTGCCTCTCCAAGTAATATCACCGAAATAATATTTACGCCCTTCATTAACCTTAAGCGCAATGTTCATATTTCCTTTGGAGTTATAATAGGTTGTATCTTTTAAAATTGAGGCATCTCTATAACCAATTTTGTTATAGTAGTCGATAACTTTTCCCTTGTCATCATCATATTTTTTGGCATCGAATTTTGCACCGTTAAAAAGCTTGAATCGGAAATAAGGATCCAATACTTTTAGCGTTAGGTCAGGACGCAAAGGGCCACGATCTTTTAGATATTGGCTAAACGGATATCGGTTGTTAATACCCCATACTGGTGTGTCTTTAGCAGGGAACAAAGTCAAACGCATCATCTCCTTAGTTCCTTTCATTTGGCTCTTAAGCTTGTTGCTTTCTACTTTTTCGTTACCGACAAAGAAGATATCATTGATTCTTACTTTTACTCCCTTATCTATGGTAAAGGTCAGCGTTTCCCCATTTTGTCCTAGATAAGAAGTATCTTTAATCTCTTGTATTTTTACATGTAGATTACGAAAACCTTTTTCGTCGTAATATCTCCGAATTGCAGAAACAGCACCCATTTTCTTTGCCTCTGTAACGACACGACCCAATACAAGACCCGAGCGGCCTTTTATTTCATCCGCTTGACTTTTGGGCACTCCTTTGAAGTAAAGGTGAGTAAGACGGGGACGTTCCACTACATGTATCTCTAGCCAGATATTGTCGCCTTCCAGTTTTGTATAAAAAATGGAAATGTCACTAAATGCCTCCAAAGACCATAATTTGTTGATAGTCCTTGATATATTGTCAGCACCAGGAATTTTAATTACATCACCAATGGATAGACCAGAAACGGAAATGATCAAACTGGAATCATAGTAATCATTACCCGTCACAGCGATGCCCGCAATTTTATATTGCTTAGAGGTAGATTGATTGAATATATTTAACAAATCAGCATCTAAAGAATTCACTGTTTTGTTGGCGGAGTCTCCAGGATTAGTAATCTGGGCCATTATTGAGCTGTTGAGTAAGCAAATTACCACCCCCAATAAAACAATTTTATACGATTTGTGCATCCAAAAATACTGTTTGTTATCCTTAATTTTTAATTACTCTGATTATCGTAGCCACGTAAAGGCGGCAAATTAAAGGGAATAATTAAAAGTGTTTGTTAAATTAAAAAATTATTTGAACTTATTTATCCTGAACCTGTTCACTCGTCTTGCCAAATCTACGTTCCCTTTTCTGAAAATCTATAATTGCATCAAACAAATCTTCTTTCCTGTAATCCGGCCACTGTATATCCGTAAAAAACAACTCCGCATATGCCAACTGATACAACAAGAAGTTACTGACCCTATGTTCCCCGCCGGTTCTTATCATCAATTCCAATGTTGGAAAACCGGAAGTGGTCAGATGATCCGCAATAATGTTATCCGATATATTGTCTAGTTCAAGAATGCCTTCTTTAACGTCTTTGGCTATTTGTTTTACAACTGATGTAATTTCCCAATGGCTACTGTAACTCAAAGCCAATACAAGTTTTAAGCCCGTATTTTGAGATGTTTTGTCCAAGGCCAACTGCAATTCTTCACGAACAGCCTCAGGCAACATAGATGTATCGCCAATGGTAAATAATCTGATATTGTTTTTGTTCAACACTGGCACCTCCGCATGGATTGTCTTTACCAATAACTCCATCAATCCATTCACTTCACTAACAGGCCTATCCCAATTCTCCGTACTAAAAGCATACAAGGTAAGACACTCGATTCCCAACTCTGCTGCCCCTTCCGTTACCGAACGTACACTCTCAACACCATGAAAATGACCGAATAAACGATCCTTTCCCTGTTGCTTCGCCCAACGACCATTACCGTCCATAATGATGGCAATGTGCTTAGGCAAATGTGACTTGTCTATTTTATCAGTTTTTTGCGGCTGCATATTTGTTTAGCTGTCCTTAAGCGCGCAAATGTAGTAAAAAGAATGAATGAATGAGTGGGCTATCGACCAGATGGAGGACATTTATATCCATTAAGGTTAAATGACACCCCAATAAGGCCTATGAGATAGCTGTCTTTTGCCTTGCTATTACCTCTACTATAACCTGCCTGACCAATAGGGTCTGTAACGACAACACCACTTCTATCTTGTAATCTCTGAGCATACCACAGATCTTTGGGGGTACCATTATAAGTAGCCGCTTGGAATGCTTCTGAACCGGCGTAAGTGGTACTTACATCATCTAAATAATCAGTAGTAGTGAATCGATAACCCACTTCGGCAAATATGTTCCAGTTTTCCGTTACAGCATATTTAACACCGAAGGACAATGGAAATGCCATTGCCATGGAACCGTATTTTTTTCCGTCGTGAGGCGTCGTACTTTTTTGCCCTTCAGTTCCCAACGGACGTAAGAAAACTTTTTGGCTAGTGCCATCTACATTGAGATAAGTGTAAGGATTGTAATTAAATACCCCCACTCCTGCAGAAATGTACGGTGTAAAATTATGATTGGGAATGCCGGGTAAAAATTTGAAAAAGTTAAATGTTCCGCTAACGGACAATTCCCATATATCTGAATTGAAACTAAGGTTACGAGCTCTATAAGCTGCATTTTTGCTACCCATATCCGAATTTCCAAGTCTAGTATATACACCTGAAAGCTTAAGGCCCACGTAATTGTTTAAGTAATACTGATAGTAAAGATTGCCAGCAAATTTTAATTTTTTAAAATTCTCATTGGGATTCAAATCACCAAAATAGTTGCTAAGTCCTATACCGACGCCAATCTCACCTTTGTGTTGATAACTTTCGTATGTCTGTGCAATTATCTGCTCTTTTACAAAAAACAAAAATGCAAGAATGACTAATTTTTTAAACATAATACTTATAAATACAACAAACGGAAAATAGCCCGTAGTTCTTTTAGGAGCGTTATTTCATTTATATGATTGCGTAAATAACGATAAAAATTTTGTTTTCTTATACGATTTGATCAATTTCTTTTATCAACGCCCCAGTCAAACTTATTCCTCAATGTTGTCAAAAAGCTACTGTCTTCCAGTCGGATGATCCCCACCTGAAAATCTTCTTTTCGTACGGCTATCTGCACCTCCTTCCGCACTATTTCGCGACGAGCGTCCAAAGAACAGATAAATGTATTGGAACGAGACTCCACTTCAAAGGAGATAATGCTGTCATCTGGTATAACGATTGGCCTTACATTCAATTGATGAGGGGCAATGGGCGTAATGACAAAACTAGAGGTATGCGGAAATACCAATGGACCATTGCAACTGAGATTGTAGGCGGTCGATCCTGTAGGTGTGGCCACGATCAAACCATCTGACCAGTATGTATTGAGAAGTTCTCCATTAAGGTATGTATGGATATTAATCATGGGCGCAATATCCTGCTTGAGAATAGCAAAATCATTTAATCCAAATGGAACTTTTCCAAAGACTTCCCTAGTACCTTCAATATGTAGCAGGCTTCTATGGTCCACGATAAACGAATCATGGAAAAGAGCATCCACCGCCTTTGTTATTTCATTGCTGTTGATACTAGCCAAAAATCCCAGCCGGCCCAAATTGATACCCAATATCGGAATTCCTTTATTTCTGACAATAGTAACCGCATCCAAAATCGTCCCATCACCTCCAAGGCTAATAAATACTTTTGTTTCTACTGGCAAATCCTTAAAACCACCAAAGATAGAAGCATCCTTGATTTTCTTCAAAGACGGATATTGCTCTACAAGTGCATTGAAAAACAAAATCTTGACATGGTATTTTTGCAGGGATTCAACCAATTGGTCCAAAACCGTTTTTTGCTCGCTGGTCAATCCTCTGCTGTATATAGCTATTATCATTGGGAATGGTTTGGCTATTGAAATATACTCAATTGCAATATTAGCGATTTTCCTTCTGAAAAGAGGACCTAAATCCTAACGTAGCTAGCTCTGATAGGGAAAGAAAATCCTATACCAATAGCGCTCATGACTTGCAATGCAGGGCTATTGCCGTTTGGTCCAAAAAGTTTGACATCATCGTCGTAGATAAGATTAAGACTATAGTTGGCTGACAACAGACGGTTAATCTTGAAATTCAGCATATTGGTACAATACAAGGTCACGTTTTTGGGACGTTCCAGATAGTTGGAAAATAGATTCAACTTACCGGAATAGTCCACGTTTTTCATGATAGAACCGTTAAAGGTTATCATACTAAAAGCGCCAAACTGCTCCATGTAGCGGTGATAGGGATCAACACCAAAACTCCCTGTAGCAGCTAGACTTCTTTTCATTACTAAAGTCGTACGACTGGTTATTGGCGAAAAGAATATTGAAAAATTCTTTTTGGGAAAAGGTTTGTAATCAAAACCGATCGCCAAAGTCACATATCCAGGCGACAAAAAAGTAGATGATAGCGTGCTACTATCTCTATTATAATAGGAGCGACCATCAAAAAGTTGTGTTTGCGGATTAAACAATATGGATGCATACCATTTTTTGGATGAATCCATCTGTAAGCCATATTTGGAAACGAAATCAAAATAGTCGTCATTTTTCTGGCCACCCATTGAACTTGTCTGTATATAACCAAACCTATAATCCAGATTGTTGTCCCATGTATGCTTTCCCCATTTATGGAAGAGATAAAGATTTTGAACCGCACGAATGGACATAGAGAATTTTTCACCACCAGCAGCCCAGTTACTCAGGGAAGTCTGGGATAAATTGAGGTTGGAGGTACCTCCGAATTTCCATTTCCACTTAACTGTGTCTTTGTCGTCTTTGTTGATGGTTCTAAATATTTGGGATTGCAAAGCCCGCACAGGAATGTTGTCCTGCGCCATGACTGACATAGCAATACCCAACAGTAAAAAAGAAAATAAACTGACCCGTCTGACCATCTCCTTCTATCGATATATTTAGATTGACTTTACAAATATAGATGGCTCAAGTGGGAAAATAATGTTAACACTCTGTCAATCTGACATTTCTCCTTAATTTCTTTATTTTTGCAACTTAAAATTTGCGGAATGGAAACATTGGAATTACAATCCAAAAAAATAGAAGAAGGAAGACAGGGAGAAGCATATAGTCCATTTGAACTAGATCCTAACCAATACAAAAAAAGGTTTTATATTGAAAGCTATGGCTGTGCTATGAATTTTAGCGATAGCGAAATAGTTGCGTCTATATTGAATGCAGAAGGATTTGGTGCCACTCGCAATACTGAAGAAGCTGATTTAATATTCATCAATACTTGTTCCATACGCGAAAAAGCAGAACAAACGGTTAGAAAACGATTAACTGAGTTTCGTAAAATGAAACGCGCCAAACCGGGAATGTTGGTGGGCGTTTTGGGATGTATGGCAGAAAGGTTGAAATCCAAATTTTTGGAAGAGGAAAAGTTGGTAGACATTGTTATTGGGCCTGATGCGTACAGATCTCTACCACAATTGATTACGGAAGCCGAAACCGGCCAAAAAGGAATCAATGTCCTTTTAAGTCGTGAAGAGACTTATTCTGACATTTCGCCCGTCCGCCTCAATACCAATGGTATTACCGCATTCATTTCCATCATGCGTGGCTGCAATAATATGTGCAGTTTCTGTGTGGTGCCATTTACACGTGGACGTGAAAGGAGTCGTGATGCGGTTTCTATCATCCAAGAGGCAAAAGACTTGTTTGAACAAGGATACCGAGAAGTGACACTTTTAGGACAAAATGTCGACAGCTATTATTATACATCTTCTACCAATAGCGAGCCGGTTACTTTTGCACAGTTATTGGAAAGAGTGGCCGAGGTAAGTCCACTACTACGTGTACGCTTCAGTACTTCTCATCCTAAAGACATAACGGATGATGTGTTGTACTCCATGATAAAATATCCCAATATCTGTCGCTACATACATCTTCCACTGCAAAGTGGCAATACGCGCATTTTACAGTTGATGAATAGGACCTACACGCGTGATTGGTACAAAGCCAAAATCGATCAGATCAAAAAAATAGTTCCAGATTGCGGCATTAGTTCGGACATAATTGCAGGATTCTGTACGGAAACAGAAGAAGAACATCAGGACACCTTGAGTCTTATGGAGTATAGCCAATACGACATGAGTTATATGTTTTTTTACAGCGAACGTCCCGGCACATTAGCGGCAAAACGCTATACGGATGATGTTCCTGAAGATGTCAAAAAAAGGCGCCTTGCTGAAATAGTTGCTTTGCAAAACAGATTGTCTTTGGAAAGTAACCAACGAGATCTAGGAAAAACATTTGAAGTATTGATCGAAGGAGAGAGCAAAAAGAATGACCAAGAATGGAAAGGCCATACTTCTCAATATAAAACAATCGTATTCCCAAAAAATGATAACGAATCGCTTAAACCTGGCACTTATTGTCAAGTAAAAGTGACTAATTGCACTCAAGCAACATTGTTGGGACAAATTATTTAAAGAAAAAATGGCAGATATACAATCCATCAAAAATAGGTTTGGCATCATAGGCAACTCGGCAGCGCTCAATCATGCATTGGATACTGCGGTCCAAGTTGCCGCAACAGACTTAACGGTTTTAATTGTCGGAGAAAGTGGTGTTGGTAAAGAAGCTTTTTCGCAGATTATCCATGCACTATCCTCCCGAAAACACAACTCTTTTATTGCTGTCAACTGTGGAGCAATTCCTGAAGGAACAATCGATTCCGAACTTTTCGGACATGAAAAAGGTTCTTTTACAGGAGCGGTGGATGCCCGAAAGGGTTATTTTGAAACCGTAAATGGAGGCACCATTTTCTTGGATGAGATTGGGGAAATGCCGCTCGGTACACAAGCTCGACTTTTACGTGTATTGGAAACGGGTGAATTTATCAGGGTTGGTAGTTCCAAAGTGCAGAAAACAGATGTTCGCGTAATAGCGGCAACAAACAGAGATCTATACGATTTTACCCAAACAGGAAAATTCCGCGAGGATTTGTACTATCGATTGAGTACGGTCCCCATAAGAGTTCCGGCTTTACGTGACAGAAAAGAAGATATTCCTTTGTTGTTCAGAAAGTTCGTCGTTGACTTCTCCGAGCGTTACAATACAACTCCAGTTCAACTGGATGACAATGCCAGAAATTGGTTAGTCAATTATCCTTGGCCAGGAAATGTGCGCGAACTCAAAAACGTAGCAGAACAGATTTCCGTCCTAAGTAAACGAAAGGAAATCGACTTGGATTCCATTCAGCATTTTCTTCCCTACAAGCAGGAATCTCGCTTACCAATGGTAGCACCTAACAACAGTGCCAATGCAGGAGGTACCGATTTTGCCAACGAAAGGGAAATTTTGTACAAACTGTTTTTTGATATGAAAAAAGATGTCAATGAATTGAAAAAAATGTTTTTGGAAGTATTGAACAATCCTTCCATTGCGACCAATTCCTCCTTTGCCGAACAACCGATATTTAGCGAAGTTGACAAAAAACATTTTGACAATAGCAAAGCATTGCCCGCCGGCAATAGCTTTATCCCAACAGTCGAAACGCCGAGATTTGAAAATGGTTTTACGTCTACAGACACACCAAAACCAGTCGTAATAGGTCCTCAATCCAATGATTTCCAAGATCATGAAGAAGTGGAGGAAACTTTAAACATCATTGACAAGGAAAAAGAACTCATTACTAAAGCTTTAAAAAAGCATCGTGGCAAACGAAAAGATGCCGCAACAGACCTCGGCATCAGCGAAAGAACATTGTACCGCAAATTGAAAGAATATGATATCAATGATTAAGAAAAGATCGACCTGGACAATAAAAATAATTGCGGTATTGGCTTTAATAGTATTCGGAACGGTGTCTTGTGGCGTTTATTCGTTCAAAAACGTCAGTATACCTACTAATGTGAAGACCGTACACGTCAATCTATTCGGCAATAAGGCGCGGTATATCAATGCTACGTTGGCACCCAATCTGACGGATGCTGTCGTGCAATTAATCAATAACCAAACAAAATTGACCCTTACGGAAGACAACAATGCAGATTATGTCCTCAGTGGTGAAGTCACAGGCTATAACGTGACTACTTCAGGTATTGGGGCTGCAGGAAGCAGTGGGTCTCAGTCTACCGCAAGTATGAACCGTTTGGCAGTAACTTTTCATCTAGTGTGGATCGACAATACTAAAGAAGCCAAGAAAAAAGAATTTAACGTCACTCAGAATTTTGATTTCGCTTCCAGTCTTTCCCTTTCTGAAGCCGAAAACAGCCTAAAAAGTGAGATTTTGAAAAATGTAAGTGAAGCTATTTTCAATGATGTTTTTGCCAACTGGTAAGATTTCGTATTTTCACCCTTGAGAATAGTACCTATGGAGCACTTGCATCCCGGAGTTTACGTCAATTTGCTACAGCGCTAATAAAAGATGGAAAATAATATTGTTAATTGGATTACAGGTAGGTCGGATTTGAAACAGGTTCCATTGCAGGAATTAAAGGCTATTGTTCAGCAATATCCTTATTTTACATTGGCGCAATTACTACTTACCGTAAAGATGAAGCGGGATAACGATCCTGAATATCCACACCAACTTCAAAAAACAGCATTAAACTTCCAAAATCCTCAATGGTTGCATTTCCAATTGGAGTCACTGGACTTGGAATTAAGTTCCGTTGAGACGCCAATAGCAACGGATGATGAGGTGACTGTTTCGGAACAAATCACCCATACACCTTCTTTTACAGAAGAGGAAAAATCAAAGGAAGAAGACATTCATACAGATATTGACGTTGAAGCAGAAAACATCTCATTTCAAAACGAACCGATGCACATTGCAGATATTTTGAAAGAGAATGATTTCGTTGAACAAACAGAAATTAATAATACTACAATTGAAGAACAAACAGAAGAAGAGCAATCTGATAAAGAAGAGGAAATCTCTCATGCAGAAACAAATTTTGTAGATGCGAACAATAACCTATCACTTGAGGAGGATCAAAACGAACATTTTGAGTCTTCCA
>QFOI01000219.1 GCA_003241175.1 Pseudopedobacter saltans | reverse complement strand
TAGAAGACCTGGAAAAACTTTTATCTGAAAAATCAGAAAGAACACTTGTCTCATTGATGCACGCCAACAATGAGATTGGCAACCTTTTGGATGTCGATGCCGTGAGTCAGCTCTGTCAAAAATACAATGCTATATTTCATTGTGACACGGTACAGACAATGGGACACATACCTATTGACGTATCCAAAACACATTTTGACTTTATTACTTGTTCTGCCCATAAATTCCATGGACCTAAAGGTGTTGGATTCATTTACATCAACGAAAATATCAAGATACAGCCTTACATACATGGCGGTTCACAAGAACGCAATATGCGCGCGGGAACAGAAAACCTTTACGGCATCGTCGGCCTCGCCAAAGCACTCCAGATGGCAACAGAAGAGTATGAACACGACAGTACTTACATGCAAGGTTTGAAAGATTATATGGCAGCACAATTGAAAAACACTTTTCCTGATATTGTTTTCAATGGAGACACATTAGGGAAAAGTTTGTATACGGTTTTATCAATAGGTCTTCCTAAAACAGAAAAATCGGAAATGATATTGATGAATTTTGATATACACAATATCTGTGTTTCCGGCGGAAGTGCCTGCACAAGTGGCGCCGATCAGGGAAGCCATGTGATCAGAGCCATCGCTAAGGATCCGAGTTTGGTTCCCATCCGCTTTTCCTTTAGCAAATACAACACGAAAGAAGAAATCGACACCGTCTTATCAACAATGAAGGAACTACTTAATTAAAAAAATTGTTACCTTCCCTATTTTGGCTTGCTTCGCCTTGTGATTTTGACTGAAAATGTTAGACACACTGAGAAGCAAGTTTCTTTTAATACAAACTATCAGAATGCCAGATATCAGACTTATTGCAACAGACATGGATGGAACCTTACTCAATTCAGCGCATAAATTGCCCAATGATTTCTACCAAATCTTTGAACAACTATGTGAAAAAAACATCCTTTTTGTTGCCGCAAGCGGTCGTCAATACTACAACCTCCTTAACGTATTTGAAAAAATAGCTGATCGGATGTCTTTTATTGCGGAAAATGGAACTTATGTTGTACATAAAGGAAAGGAAATAGCCAGCAGCCTGATATCTCCAGAAACAGTATTGCGAGTTATCGACATTGTAATGCAAATTCCCAATACGGGTATTGTTGTCTGTGGAAAAAATTGTGCCTATTACCAAACGGAAGAACCAGAATTTGTCTATACTGTCGGGTTGTATTACGGACGCAAACAAAAAGTGAACAATATTAAAGAGCACGTTTCCGACTGTCTCAAGATTGCTGTTTTTTGTGGCAACGGAACGGAAGAAAATGTTTACCCACATGTTAAGCAATTATTAGAACAAGACTTGCAAGTTGTCGTTTCAGGCAAAGTTTGGCTAGACATGATGCCCAAAGGTGCCAATAAAGGAGAAGCACTTAAAAAACTGCAACAAGCACTTGACATTACATCCGAACAAACTTTGGTTTTCGGAGATTACATGAACGATATTGAGATGTTGCAAGACGCCAAATACAGTTATGCCATGAAAAATGCGCATCCAATTGTGCAAAAAGTGGCCAACTATGTGACGCATTATTCCAATGATGAAGAAGGAGTGACTAAAGAAATTAAAAAACTGGTTTTGTAACAGTTACCAATCCACATTCATCTCTTTGTCCATACCTTCCAATACTTTACCGACAAAAGTATTTATTTCCGATTCAAGTGCTGCTTTTACATTTATAGTTCGCTTATTGACCGATCCATCAAATTCGAACATATAAATATCCGTTTTAGGAGGACCTTCTGGATCATCTTTTTTTGTTTTTTTAGAAAGGAAAAGTGTAAAGTCGCCTTCGACATTAGAGTTAGTTCCTTTCAAGGGAATAGCTTGTGGAGCATCAATCTTGATTTTTCCATCTTTAATATGCCAAACCATAGTTGGTGAAAAGAAACATTCTTTTTTGTATTCTCCAAAGCTTGTTTTTAGTGGCACGCTACCCTCAACATCCCAATGAACGGAAATCGTTTGATCTTTCACATGACTTTCCTGGTATTTGGTCGTCTGAAAAACGGAAGGCAACACACTTCTGATCGCACTGTATAGTTGTGCAGCCGTTCTACCCGGATACTGTATCACAATACTTTCATTAGATGTGTCTCCAGACGCAGCAAATGAATCGGGGAAAAGCGAAAAATACTGCTTCTGGCAAAATGCTCCAAAAGGCAAAAAACACAAAACTACCAGCAATCTCGTTTTCATGGTTTTATTTTAAAAGTAGAAATAAAAAACCAAGAAAAAAGAATTGTCGGTAAAATTGGTAAAGATTTATGTCAAAAGAGGATTAATTGCTATCCTTACGTCGAAGGCTATGGGCAACAATCCTTAGATTTTCGTTGATCTCTCCTAACTGATCTTTGATGGCACTCTTGACAGCACCTCTAATTACAAAATAAGCAATAACCAATCCGATCGCAATAGGAATCAAACTAAAAAGGGCAATAATTATGAACTCGGAACCGCCTGGCATCATCATAGTGTGTAGTTTTAATGTTGGCATCAAAGTTAGCTTATATTTCTATTGGTAGAGCTACGATGCCCAATAACCTTTTTATACATGTTCGTTGGTGAAAACACCAACGAAGGCACAAGATTTTCACTCTTTTTCGCTTTTGTAGCGGATTTGAGTAGTAAGTGTAGGAGACGTACCACCTTTTGGAAAGGTCGCAATCGCAGTCGTGGAGCTTAAGGTCTGTTTTGTTTGTTTGGATCATAGCTAAACTAATTTAAATGTCTCATTTAAGTCTCACATATAAATCAGCCATCGGAAAGCTATGTAAATCAAACAGTTCTAAAAACTTTGTGGAGAATACCGGATTCGAACCGGTGACCTCTTGCATGCCATGCAAGCGCTCTAGCCAACTGAGCTAATTCCCCAAGAAGAGCCCAAAAATAACAGTTTATCAATTCCAACCAAAAAATATTGCAGTAACTTCGTCGTTCAATTATTGGAACATGAAACGATTTTGGCAACAGATAGCGCAATACCTTTTTATTAAGAAAAAAGATCCGAACCAACCCGTCAATACCAATACCAAACTGATGCATGGCATGAATAGGATTTCGTTGATCGTATTTCTAATTGCCATTATATTTGTTATCATCAGAGCAATTTTCAAACATTAATTCTGAACAAAATCGTAGATTATATTGGCAGCTTTTTCAGAAGCATTACCACCGAGATATAGTTTGTCGTATAGTTGCTTGTAATCCTCTTGCAATTTTTTCTTTTTTTCGGTATTCTCCAGCAATAGCTTCAACTCTCTTTCTATATTGGTTACATTGAGTTGGTCTTGAATCAATTCTTTCACCACTTCCCTATCCATAATCAGATTGACCAAAGAGATAAATTTCACTTTAATCAATCGTTTGGCAATTTCATAGCTGATTTTACTTCCTTTGTAACAAACTATTTCAGGTGCTGCAAACAAAGCCGTTTCCAAAGTTGCCGTTCCGCTGGTTACTAACATTGCCTTTCCTTGTCGCATGATATCATAAGTACGATTTTGCAAAAGTTGAACATTGGGGTACGAGACTATAAAAGATTGGTAAAAAGATGCATCCAAACCCGGCGCCTGACCAATGACAAACTGATAGTCTGCGAATTTGGCCGCCATCTGCAACATAATCGGCAATTTTTTCGCGATTTCCTGTTTGCGGCTCCCTGGCAACAATCCGATGATTGGTTTGGATGAAATATTTGTTTTTGGAAGGGATTCGTATTTGGAAATTTCCTCAATCAGAGGATGCCCTACATAGTCAACTTTCCAACCCCAACGATCTTTGAAATAATCTTTTTCGAAAGGAAGTATCACCATCATTTTGTCAATACAACGTTTCATTTTGGGTACACGACCCTCCTTCCAAGCCCAAACTTGCGGAGCAATATAGTAAACGACTTTTATGTTTTGTTTTTTTGCCCATTCTGCGATGCGCAAATTGAAACCTGGATAATCGATCAGTACCAATACATCAGGATTATATTGAAGAATGTCTTTTTTGCAAAATCTAATATTTCCTAAAATAGTCCTCAAATTAGCTACCACTTCGGCAAAACCCATGAAAGCTAGATCCCGATAATGCTTCACTAAAGTTGCACCCGCTGCTTGCATCTTATCTCCACCCCAACAACGAATATCAGCATTATCGTCTTTATGGCGTATTGCCGTAATCAGGTTACCTCCATGCAAATCGCCACTGGCTTCTCCGGCAATAATGTAATACTTCATTGAATGTTTTATGAGGAAAAATTAAAGGATAGTTGGCATTGTTGAACGAACAGTGGGTTGTCCTTCGGGAACCGGTGTAAAATAAATACGCACTGTTTTGTAAAACCAATTGTTTTGTTGGGAAATACCAGAAACACCAGCATCCGAAACACCTTGCAAACCAAACAAACCTGCCACATTTCCCTTATTGATTGCTATTTCCAAATATCCGGCCGAATTAAACCAGGCAAATTTCTCCCCCACGTTAACGTCTGCATAGTTTTCACTAATATGGTTGATGATTTCGCTCCTAGTAAATACAATCTGAAAATTCCTATTGGAACGATGCTCTTCAAATTCTTCTTTGGTAATATTGACAACCACATTTTCAAAATGGTCAATAAATATAATCTGTCCTTCTATCCAGTCCGAACCAATCGTCGCCCGCAAAGAATATTTTTCTACAATGGAATCCGCACTATCACCAATTGCAACTAGATCGTTGTTGGCACTTAGAAGTTTGACAACTTGAGCCAATTTTCGCGTAAAGTCCAGTGTAGTCAAGCCTTTAGCGGAATCTACCTCTACAGAAACCATCTCTTTGGGAACCTCACCAGTTATCATTGTCAATATGCCGTTGTCAGGACATACGATAAATTGATCCTTGTGTTTAGCCACCAATATCTTAGATGGATTATTTTCGAAAAGATTAAGAATTACCACATGAATAGTATCTTTTGGAAAATGTTTAAAGGCATTACTACAGACGTAAGCAGATTGAGGATAGTTAGAAGAAGAAAGATAATGTGTAACATCCACAATATTAAGTGACGAAACCACAGAAACCAATTGTCCCTTGATTGCACCTACAATATAATCGTTCAACCCAATATCTGTTGACAATGTGAGTATTGACATCATTACTTTTCTACTCTTTACTTAATCAAAATATTGTCTTTGAAATAAAACTTGCGAACCAACCGATCGGCCCAAGCAGGAAACAATTTATTAAGCCAAACGGTTTCCTTACCCTGAAAAGTCATTATCAAAGTACGTTTTTTCTTTTCTATTGCTTTCAATATTAATGCCACGCATTCTTCTGCAGACATCATCTTTCCTTCATTCATCAAAGATTCCGCCTCTGGTCGAGCATCTTTGTTCAACGCTACATTTCGGATATTGGAAGTAGTAAAGCCCGGACACGCCCACATGACATGCACACCAGATTCCAACAATTCTGTCCGTAGCGCCTCCATCCAACCATTCAATGCGAACTTGGAAGCAGAATAACCAGTACGACCTGGCAAACCTCTAAAACCTGCAATAGAAGACATCCCAACTATAATACCATTGGATTGTTTCAAATAAGGCAATGCGTATTTAGTACAGGCCACTGCTGCCCAAAAATTGACGTCCATTACTTTTCGCAAGGTTTCCAATTCCAAATCTTCAAACATCGCCCTCATGGAGATACCTGCATTGTTAATCAATACATCAATGTGCCCATATGTTTTGATGGTCAATTCGATAAGCCTTTTACAATCTGCCTCATATCCTAGATCAGCGCGATGAATCATCAAATATTGTTGGGAATATTTCATCTGCAAAGCATACAACTTATCGTAGTTTCTGCTACAGGTAGCTACTTTGGCACCAGCTTTAATCAGAGCATCCACAAATGCTCGGCCAATACCTTCCGTACCTCCAGTAACGACAACCACCTTGTCTGTAAAAAATCCCATAACAATAGAATATACGCAAAAATAAACACTTCACTCCGCATATACTTTCAAAAGTTGCAAAAAAGATGTTTTGATTTTTTTGTGTAAAATTTTGTTTTATAAAAATTGCAAACCTATATTTGCACCCCCGAAAGGGAATGATTCCGTAGCTCAGT
>QFOI01000218.1 GCA_003241175.1 Pseudopedobacter saltans | reverse complement strand
CATAGTTTTCCAATATTTGCTCGCTTACCAACCGATCTGTCAGTATTACATCAGCCTCACGTAAATAGTGTACAGCCTTCACTGTAATCAATTCAGGATCACCCGGTCCAGCCCCTATTAGAATTACTTTTCCCATACTATAAAAAATTCTTTACTGCAATAATACTGCTCCGACAGTAACATAACTTGTCTCGTCTATCAAAATAGCACCACCGTTGCTACGTAAATCCTGATAGGCATCATACGCTATTGGAGATGCTGTTTTAATATATACTGCTACTATTTCATTTAGTCCTGCTTTTTCAGGATATTCTTGTTTTTCCAAAGTATTGACATCAAGTCTATACTTTAACTCTTTTACAATAGCTGGGACAACTTTACTATTGTGTTGCAACAGATAACGTTTTCCAGCTACCAATGGCTTTTCATCCATCCAACATACCAATGCATCCAAGTCTTGCCCAACACGCAACGAATCATCCTTTATGGCAATAGAGTCTCCCCTACTAATATCTATATCTTCTTCTAAATGGATTACTCCACTCTGCGGTGCAAATATGGCTTCAGCCTCCTTGTTACTAACTTCTACATATTTAACCGTTCCTTCAATTCCAGAAGGATAGACTATAATTTTATCTCCTTTACGAAAGACACCACTTGTCACCTTACCCGCATAGCCTCTGTAATCAGGATATTCTGCAGTTTGAGGCCTAATAACCAATTGAACAGGAAAACGTGCATGTGACAAATCACTGTGACTGTTGATTACGACTGTTTCCAATAAATGCAATAATGTCTTTCCTTTGTACCAAGGCATATGTATGGAGGGATCAACTATATTGTCACCATCGAGTGCACTTATTGGGATATAGGTTACGTTTTTTAGATCTAAGGCAGTTACAACCTCCTCATAGTCTTGAATGATTTCCGCATAACGATCTTGATCATAGTCAACTAGGTCCATCTTGTTTATAGCGACAACTATATTGGGAAGATTTAACAAAGACGCTATTATAGAATGTCTGCGAGTCTGTTCAACTACACCGTTTCTTGCGTCGATTAAAATAACAATCAATTCAGAATTGCTCGCTCCCGTAACCATGTTGCGAGTATATTGAATATGACCTGGAGCATCTGCAATAATAAATTTTCGCTTATCCGTAGAAAAATATTTGTAAGCGACATCTATAGTTATTCCTTGTTCTCTTTCCGCGCGCAAACCATCCGTCAACAACGCTAAGTCAACGCTACCATCCCCACGACTCTTACTACTTCTTTCCAACGCATCTAGTTGATCAACTAGTATATTTTTACTATCATATAGTAAACGACCAATAAGAGTACTCTTACCATCATCCACACTTCCAGCCGTTATAAATCTTAATATATCCACAAGAAAAAAATTAATAGTTTTAAAAATATCCGTTCTTTTTACGGTCTTCCATAGCAGCCTCTGAGACTTTGTCGTCAATACGAGTCTGCCCCCTTTCACTTGTGTTTGTCGCTATTATTTCATTAATGATATCATCTAGTGTATGAGCTTCGGAAGCCACTGCCGCAGTACATGTCATATCACCAACGGTACGATAACGAACCGATCGAGTAGACACGTTATCTTCCGGTTCAATCTGAATAAAAGAAGACACAGCTATTAACTGTTCTTGGTACTCAAGAACTTCCCTTTCATGCGAAAAATAAATACTTGGCAATTCGATTTTTTCCCTTTTGATATAGTTCCAAATATCTAGTTCCGTCCAGTTACTGATTGGAAATACGCGTACATTTTCTCCCTTGTGAATTTTGCCATTATAGATATTCCATAGTTCAGGTCTTTGTAATTTGGGATTCCATTGACCGAAATCATCACGAACAGAAAAAATACGTTCTTTTGCACGCGCTTTTTCTTCATCTCTACGTGCACCGCCAATACAAGCATCAAATTCAAATTCCTGTATGGTATCTAACAAAGTGTAAGTCTGTAGAGCGTTACGACTAGCAAATTTACCTTTAGGCTCAGTCAATCCTTTTTCTTTTATAGTATCTCCTACATTACGAACTATAAGTTTTTCTCCTATCTCACTGGCTAGTTTATCTCTAAACGCTAATGCTTCAGGGAAATTATGTCCTGTATCAATATGCACAAGGGGAAATGGAAATTTGCCCGGTCTAAATGCTTTTAGTGCTAGGTGAACCAAAACTATTGAATCCTTTCCTCCACTAAACAACAAAGCGGGACGTTCAAACTGTCCTGCAACTTCTCGAAAAATATGTATCGATTCCGCTTCTAACTGGTCTAGATAATCTAATTGATAACTCATTTATATCATTTGAAAAAAAACTTTACTAATTCTGTTCTACGGCATGTATATGTAATCCGCATTCTTTTTTACTACTATCTTCCCACCACCAACGCCCGGCTCTGAAGTCTTCACCTTCACGTATAGCCCTTGTACATGGTTGACAGCCAATACTTACATAACCTTTGTCATGTAAAGGATTGTACGGAACATTGTTGGAATTTATGTATTGCTTAACCTTATCAAAACTCCAATACAATAGTGGATGATATTTTAAAATATGATTCGTTTCGTCCCATTCCAATATTGGCAGATCTTTTCTATCCGGAGATTGCTCCGCACGCATACCCGTTATCCAAACTTTATTTCCCTTCAATGCTCTTGTCAATGGCTCTACCTTCCTGATAAAACAACATTGCTTGCGTAGGTCAATGGATTCATAAAAAGCATTAGGCCCATTGTTGAGAATATATGTTTCTAACGTTTCTTGTTGCGGATAGTAGGCTTTTACTTTGGTATGGTATCGTTCATTGGTCTGGTTCCAAGTATAGTATGTTTCAGGAAACATCCTACCCGTATCAAGTGTGAATACATTTATGTCAATGTGATTGGAAAAAATCAAATCCGTAATTACCTGGTCTTCTAAACCAAAACTTGTAGAAAAAACTACTTTCCCTGCAAACAACTGGCTTAGTAAAAGCAATGACCTTACCTCATCCAGCCCTTCCAACTGCACTTCAATTTCATGTAATTGATTGCCTATCATTACTTTATAACACTTTTTACATTAACGATTGATATTTGAACCTTAATTAGTCTACAAATATAGTAGGCAAATATATACGATTTTTTCCAACATTAAAGAAAATATTTCTAAAACAAGGAAACCTATTAACTTGCAAAGAAGATGAAACTTGAAGATTTTGGTGCCAATCCTGAGATACTATTGGAAATCGTGAAGGTTAAAATGCCTTTTGGAAAATATAAAGATAGATTATTGAGTGATCTTCCAATTAGTTACCTGGAATGGTTTTTAAGAAAAGGAGGATTTCCCAAAGGCAAACTGGGTATCCTTCTGGAAACTGTTTATGAAATCAAACTTAACGGATTGGATGATATTTTAATGAAACTAAAACAAAGTCGATAAATTTCGCCTTTTATTGATAGATATGACCTATCACACAAATTGTAATCTTATTCTTGGGAAAAGGACGTTACTTGCTTATTAAAGTGGATAATACTAATTCAAATACCATATACGTCATCGATGACAAAAAGCTGTTCACCATTGTTCAAGTTTGTGGATGGTTATTGTACTTTATCATAGTATGCCTTCTGGATTTTAGCCAGACTAGAAGGATCGCTCCAGGATTCTATTATTACAATATCTTTTTGGAGGCATTCGTGGGCTTGTTGATCACCAATAGATTGCGAAGACGCATCATTAGAAAAAATCTTTTGAAAAAGCCATTTCCTGTCCAAGTTGGGATGCTTTTACTCAATACTTTTGTCTATTCTTTTTTGTGTTCTCTCTTACAAAGTACCATTTTCATCATTACGGGTTACTATAAGAAAAATGCAATAGCGCCGTCATGGATGGCACAGTGGATCACGGTATTTTTCTTAATCCTTATTTGGAATCTTCTCTATTTTTCGTATCACTATGTCCAAAAAAGTAACAAAGAGGCGCTTGACAGAGCACAGTTGGAAAGTACGGTCAAGGATCTAGAACTAAATACTATCAAGGCTCACATCAATCCGCATTTTATCTTTAATGCATTAAATAGTATTAGAGCATTAGTCGAAGAGGATCCACAAAGGGCAAGGCATGCGATTACTGAGTTGAGTAACCTACTACGCAGCAGTATGCAAGCCGAAAAAAGGAAAACAACCACGCTAAAGGAAGAACTCAAAATAGTCAATGATTATTTGGCATTGGAAAGCATAAGATTTGAAGACAGATTACGGGTGGAATCTTTTATTGACGAGGACCTTTTTTCTCAGGATATTCCTCCCATGTCTTTGCAAACGCTGGTAGAAAATGCTATAAAACATGGCATTAGTAAAGAAATAAATGGAGGAAAAATTGAAATAGTGGCATCGCAACAATCCGGAATTTGCTATATTCAAGTAAAAAATACAGGAAAAATAAAGGGAATAGCCAATACCGATGGTTTTGGCATCAAGAGTACCGTAGAAAGGCTCAGTTTACTTTTTGGCGTTAATGCTTCTTTCTCTTTGACACAAAATGCAGAAAACCAAGTTACCGCCACGATGAAGATTCCTTTATCGATTAAAACTCAATCATAGAATATGCCAATCAGAACCTTAATTATCGACGATGAACGTCTTGCAAGAACAGAATTAAAACGCCTTCTGCAAGAATTTGGAGATATTGACATTGTAGGAGAAGCTGCAAATGCAGAAGAAGGTATCGAAAACATCGATAGTCTTCGCCCTGATCTGATTTTCCTAGATATTCAAATGCCAGGAAAAACAGGATTTGACATGTTGGCAGAATTATCCTTCACTCCAAATGTGATTTTTACCACTGCATACGATGATTATGCGCTAAAAGCGTTTGAAGTCAATGCTTTAGATTATCTGATGAAGCCAATAGATCCGCAGAGATTGGCGGAAGCAATTCACAAATTGGAAAAGCATATCATTAAAAATCAAAACAACGAAGAGCGTTCAAAAAAACTCCTTACGGACCAAGATCAAGTATTTGTAAAGGATGGAGAAAAATGTTGGTTTGTAAAATTAGACGAGATAAGATTATTCGAAAGTACAGGCAACTACACGAAGGTTTATTTTGGTAACAATCGCCCTTTAATTCTTAAATCATTGAATGCGTTGGAAGAAAGGTTGGACGAAAGTTATTTTTTCCGCACAAGCAGAAAACATATTGTTAATCTTAAATGGATTGACAATATTGAACCGTATTTCAATAGTGGACTTTTGCTAACTTTGAAAGGTGGTGAAAATGTGGAAGTCAGTAGACGACAGACCGTCAAATTTCGTGAGATGATGAGCTTTTAAAATATTAAAGAAATATGGCTGAGGATTTACAGATACAAGAAGGAAGCAAAGAAGAACAATACAAAAGTTTATTGCCACAAATAAGAGGTTTATTGGAAGGTGAAGAGGACATCGTTGCCAATATGGCCAATCTTGCTGCGGCCTTATGGCAACAATTCCATTGGTTATGGACTGGGTTTTATATAGTCAAAAATGAACAACTAGTACTAGGTCCCTTCCAAGGCCCGATCGCTTGCACACGAATTTCAAAAGGAAAAGGCGTCTGCGGCACAGCATGGCAAGAAGCCAAAACCTTAATAGTTCCTGATGTCAATAAATTTCCGGGCCATATTGCCTGTAGCAGTGCATCACAATCTGAAATTGTAATTCCCATTATTCAAGAAAATGAAGTTGTCGCGGTATTGGACATTGACAGTCAACACCTCCATAATTTTGACGAAATCGACCAGAATTTTTTAGAAGAAATGGTTCAATTATTGCATTTTTAACGATACAATGTGAATCAATTTATATAACGACGATCATTGGAGTCGTTATTCCTAAAATTTGGAAATAAATGAAATTTCGCTTTCTTATCACAATAGTCACTGTTTTTTTTACAAAAGTCTTGTTTGCACAGACAGATTTAGCAAAATTCAAAGAAAAGGAAACACAATTGAGGCCTCTGGCTGAAAAAATAATTTTTGCCAACACTTTTGAAACACGTCTTGAGGCAAATACGGATTTTGTAAAAAACTTGGTAAAAACACTAGAATTGTCAAATTCTTTCCAATATCCATTTGATTCCTTGCAAACCATCTCTATTGAAAATGCACCCGATAACAAATTCAGGATTTTCACATGGGAGCTACAAAAAGACGATAACTATTTTCGCCAATATGGAGCCATACAAATGAAT
>QFOI01000217.1 GCA_003241175.1 Pseudopedobacter saltans | reverse complement strand
TACGACAACCAAGACTGATGATATTTGACGAAGCAACGTCGGCACTGGATTCCATTACGGAAAAAGAGATTAGCGATACGATTAAAGACATCACGAGCCTTCGACAAAACATTACTATCATGATCGCCCATCGCCTATCTACAATTATGTATGCAGATACTATTTACGTTTTGGAAAGAGGAAAAATTGCAGAATCTGGTAGTCACCATACATTATTGGAACAAAAAGGTTTGTATTACGCCATGTGGCGTCAACAAATTGGCGAATCCGACGCCACAGATTAAATAAAATACGTTTATCGAGGGTTAAGCGTAGTCCATCGAATATATAGGATACAGAATATAATAGGATATAATTTCGAATAGAATTATATCCTATTATTATTTCATAACGTTCAACCAAATACTATGAAAAAAAATATTCTATTCCAGTCAGCTATAGTTTTATTAGTTGTTCTTTCTACTGCCTGTTCCAAAAGTGATGTCGTCAGTGATAGTTCGACGACTACAGGATCAACATCATCTTCTAGTTCCAATAGTATTGATAGTGCGTTTACAACTGGAACAGCCGAAGGAAACACAGACAGTGCTTATAATGCTGATGACTTATTGGCAAACTCAACTTTCAGCAATACCGTTACAATAACATTTGGAAGTAGTGTCACTGTAAGCAATCCTTTGAGCGGCAGCGGTGTAACCATTACTACAAGTGGCAATGATGTAACCATTACGTCAACAGTATCAAGTGTAGCATATGTAGTATCTGGTACAACAACTAACGGTTCGGTAAAGCTATATAGTGATAATAAATACAAGTTAACCTTAAGTGGAGCAAATATTACCAATAGTGACGGACCAGCCATTAACATTCAATCTAAAAAAAGAGGATTTATAGTATTGGCTGATGGAACAACCAATACATTGACAGACGGTAGTACTTACGCAACAGCAACAAATAGTGAAGACCAAAAAGGAACTCTATTTGCGGAGGGACAAATAATTTTTTCAGGTTCAGGAAATTTAACGGTAAAAGGAAACTATAAACACGCTATAGCAAGTGACGACTATGTGAGGATTACTAGTGGCACTATAACCATATCGGGAGCAACTAAAGATGCCATACACACCAATGACGCGTTTATTATGGATGATGGAACTCTTAATCTTACAGCATCAGACGACGGCATTCAAATAGATGAAGGTTATGCCGTTATAAACAATGGCACCATCAATATAACTAGTGTCGGAAAAGGAATTACCGCGTCTTATGATAGTACAGATGCAACGATTACGCCTTATTTAACTATCAATGGCGGTACGTTTAATATTACATCTACTGATGAAGGAATAGAAAGCAAAAGCTTACTTACTATCAATAAGGGAAATCTAACCATAAAATCTGGAGACGATGCAATAAATGCAGGAACAGCTTTGTACATCAATGGCGGAAGGACTTATGCATACAGTACTGGTAATGATGCCATGGATTCTAATGGTATATTGACTATAACTGGAGGATTAAATGTGGCTATCGGAAGCAAGTCACCAGAAGCTAGTTTCGATTGTGATGCAAGAACTTTCAAAATCACTGGAGGTAATCTTATAGGCATAGCGGGAGCAACGAGTGGACCTACAAGCAGTGTTTCAACTATATATAGTGTGGTAATGGGGAGCGGTTCAGCCAATCAGATTATGCATGTTGAATCGAGTGACGGAACAGAAGTATTTACTTTCTTAGCACCGATATCTTTCTCAACATTAATATATGCTTCTTCCAAATTATCAAGTGGCAAAACTTACAATGTATATACTGGAGGTTCAGTCAGCAGTGGAACAAGTTTCAATGGTCTATACACAAGCGGTACATACAGTGGAGGTAGTTTATCAACAACTTTCACTACATCTAGTAAAGTGACTCAGATAGGCGGCTCCATTAGTCGAGGATAAATAAACAATTATTTATAGTATATAACAAAGGCTGGTTATTTGATCTGCCTTTATTATATTAATCATCCCGCCTTCTAGAAGAGGTAAACATAAGAATATAGTACAACAGTGTAGCCACAGAACTAATGGCAGCTACTAAGTAAGTACGTGCAGCCCATTTCAAAGCGTCGGCAGCCATATCATGTTCTTGTGGTGTAGTTATGTTATTGGCTTCCATCCACTTCAATGCTCGATTACTTGCATCATATTCAACCGGTAATGTCACCAAGGTGAATAATGTTGTTATCGCGAACAATAAAATACCGACTAATAATATAGTAGGATTAGATCTACCAAACATGAAACCAAGACCTATCAATATAATCCATTGGGATAGCTTACTACTGACATTAACTAAAGGAACTATAGCACTTCTAAACTTAAGCATACTATATCCTCGTGCGTGTTGTACGGCATGACCACATTCATGTGCAGCCACCGCAGCAGCGGCAACACTTCTATTATAATAGACATCGTTACTCAGATTGACTGTTTTATTCAAAGGATTATAATGATCCGTCAATTGTCCATCTACCGATTGTATTGTAACATCGTTAATACCATTCTCATTCAACATTTTCGCCGCTATTTCAGCACCAGAAAGCCCGTTTCTTAGCCCAACTCGACTATATTGCTCAAACTTGCTTTTTAGTTGATTGCTTACATACATTCCAACCAAAAACATGATACCAGCTATAATATAATATCCAACCATAATTTCATTTTTAATAATAGCTTAGGCAACAAAATTTTTGCCAGTCAACTTTTTCAAATATTGCTTAACATTTTTTTCGACAAAAGCTGAATAAATGTCAGAAATAAAGAAAATCTAGTCCCAAAATGTCAGTCGGTCAAAAAATATTTTCCATTACTTATGTAAAAATAAAATTTCTAGCATCTAATTAACAACCATTGCAATGGCTTAAGTTTTTTATTAACCATTAAAAATCCGAAATATGGAAACCAATAAGATTCTACAAGCCAACCTATTAGATTTAGTTTTTGACGGAAGAAATAAAGACTATGGCGCTTACGAACTAAGAAAAAGCTACAATAAACGTGTAGTAACATCCCTTGGCATTGTTATGGGAAGTCTTGCCTGCTTCATCGTTATAAATCTTGTACATGGAAAAAATAAAACCATAAAACCTAGTGAAACAAACACCGTATTTACTTTAACAACAGTCAGCACCAAACCTATTGATGTCAAAAAAGACAAACCAAAAGAAAAACCACACAACAAAACCCCTTTCAAACAAGTTAGCAAAGATCCTGTAAAACTGACTGTCAAAAGAAACGTGGAGCCAATTATAGTTCCAGATGAAATATTTGATCCTACAAAAAATGTTAAGAAAGCAGAAGAGCTAGCAAACGTCAAAACCGGAAGATTTGAACAGATAGGAAAGGATATAAATGTGACTGGACCAACTATAAAAGTAGAAGGAATAGGTGGCAATTCTTTAGGAAGTCAGGATCCTTCTGATCATAACGGAGGAACTGGAACAGGTGAAAAAGCTGGAGGTGATATTGTAGAAAGGGGCGTAGATAAAGAGGCACAATACTCTTCTGGAAAACAAGGTTGGATTAATTATCTTCATCGTAGTTTACGTTCGGATGTCCCAGCCGAAAATGGGGCTCCCGCTGGTAGAAACTATACAGTATTGGTTTCATTTGTAGTAGATGTGGATGGTACAGTTTCAAATGTAGTAGCCGAAAATGATCCAGGATATGGAACTGCGACAGAAGCAGTGAGGGCAATCAAAAACAGTGGCAAATGGACGCCGGCGTTGCAAAATGGAAAAAAAGTAAAATACCGTCAAAGGCAACAGATTACTTTTCAGGTAACAACCGAAGAATAAATTAAAAGGTCGTACATTGTACGACCTTTTAATGCTAGTATCCTACTTTGAAATAGTAATAGTCTTTGTAAGTATCGACATATAAGGTATTGAAATTATACTCAATATACCCTGGAGCAGAGCTTAATGGAATTTTTCCTTTGACAGCACCTGTATTGATATTTAGATAATACAAATAGTCTTTTTCTTTCGTAAAACCGTAACCACATACTATATGATCGCCAATTATAGTAAAACCACAATTGGAAACTAATGGTTGAGATCTCCACAGAACTTTATTAGACTTAAGATCGATAGCCGTTATGTAGCCATTTTTGCCAAACGTACTACTGGCATAAGTGGAGTGCGCATTGGAAACATATAACACACCACGATAATCTACCATCGCCCAAACTAATTGCTCATATACAAAATCTTCATCACCAGACTTTACCTCAGGTGCATTTACATAGTTTTGAAAATCAAAAAAATGCAAAACTTTCTTATTTTCTTCATCCGTAATCAGTAGAAAGCGACTTTGGGCGAAATTTTTTCCATAAAAGAAAATATTACATCCTTTATATGCCAATCCTTTGGTTAACCTATAATCTTTATATGTCAAAGGAATTTCTTTAGGGAAATTATCCACCTTGACTCCTTCTCTTGGTATATCAAATTCGACATATGGAAGATCATGCGCATCCAGCCATTCTGTTACGGTTAAAGTATCTCTTTTAACGGCTTCTTCTAGTTGAAAGCTGATCTTTTCAGTTTTTTTCTTTGAACTACCAATTAAACTATCAAAAGTTGGTTTGGGTAATACAATTGGGGTGAGACTTTCAATATCTAATGAAATTTTATAGGTTTTGGTTTTTGCACTATCATCATTTTTAAATGCTTTTACTTTGCTAGTAGTAAGCAAACCCAATAAGCTTAAAGAGACAAGCAATATTTTAGTGATTTTCATAAACTTGATTTAAAAGAAAAAATAGTTCAGGTATCCTTTTTGCGAAAAATATTTTCTGTAATTACTACCAATATAATGCCAACCAAATAAGCCAATAAATCCTCTACAGAAAAAGAAGTCCCAATAACAACTCTTGCAACCTTGTTGTTTTCTAGACCCAACTTTTCTATAATATGAACATATTGCAAACCTTCCACAAAAAAGGAAAATATCAATACACCAATAGCAGCAGGGCTCACTCGGATATTGATGAACGCACGAACAAAACAATAGATCAATATGACCACCAAGACGTCACCAATATAGGGTCGTATGATTTTGTCATGAACAAAAAGAGCAATAACGACTTCGATTAAGAAGATAGCTACTGCCCATAATAAATATTTCAATTTAAAAACAAACATCTATAATAGTTCGCTCAATACTGCTTGCGCCGCCCACACACGGTTTCCTGCTTCTCTTGTAATGATACTGTGATCACTATCCAAAACCTCATCTGTTAATTCTACACCTCTACGAACAGGTAGGCAATGCATCACTTTGGCCTTGTTTGTCGCTTTTAATTTATCTAGCGTCAACAACCAACTTTTAGCATCAGGGCTTTCATAGGTTTTCCCATAGCTACCATCCCAATCGTAAGAACTCCAGTTTTTCACATAAACGAAATCCGCACCTTCCAACGCTTCTTCTTGATTATGTGTCACGGTTGCACCTTTTGTAAACTCAGAAGACAAATCCATTCCTATTGGGTTAGCCACTATGAAATCTGCTTTTCCCCAAGCCACCATCCATTCACAAAAACTATTAGAAACAGCCTGCGGACAAGGTTTGATATGTGGCGCCCAAGTATGGACAATTTTGAGTTTTTTATCACCAGCTAGAGTATTCTTTTCTAAAGTCTCCTTTATAGTTATAACATCAGTCAAACTTTGTAATGGATGTCTAGTTGCACTTTCAAGGCTTACAACTGGCACTCCACAATGTTTGATAAATTCACTAATATATAGTTCACTATAGTCTTCTTCACGGTTTTGCAAAGAGGGAAAAGTTCGGATTCCCAATATATCAAAATAGCTTCCCAATACAGGAGCAGCTTCTTTAATATGTTCGGCTTTGCTACCATTCATAACCACCCCATCCTCAAACTCTAGTTGCCAACCTTCCTTATCGATATTGAAGACTATAACATCCATTCCCAGATTACGCGCCGCAACTTGTGTGCTCATACGTGTACGCATACTAGGATTCAAAAACAATAATCCGACTCTTATATGATGACCCAAAGACTCATCAACGAATTTATTTTTCTTATAGTCTAGTCCTTTTTGTGCCAGCGCATCAATATCCATGACATCGCCAGCCGTCGTAAACAACTTAGTTTGACGATCTCCAATCTGAGAATATTTTAATAGTTCGCCCGCAACGGACTTGGCAGGAAATAAATAATTAGACATT
>QFOI01000812.1:702-1127 GCA_003241175.1 Pseudopedobacter saltans | reverse complement strand
TTAAGAAGAAGCTCGATGGACTGAAAAAGAAGCAGCCGCCGCAACAAAATAAACAGGATCAAAAGCAGGACCAGCAGCAAAAAGATCAGCAACAACAAAATCAGGGCGGCCAGGGTTCCGATCAAAAAGATCAAAAGAACCAGGATCAGAAAAATCAGGACAAGAATCAGCAGAATCAAAATCTATCCGGTCAGGACAAAGACAAGAAAGATCAGAGCAACTCGCAGTCGGGCCAGAATCAGAATCAAAATAATAATTGCCAGACTAATCAGTATGAGCGGAACAATCTTCTGAAAGACAAGATTCCTGAGATTAAGGAGCTGAAAAGTAGATTTTGATTTTACAAGGTAATAATTTTTCTCATCAAGTTTCAGATCTGTATTTTCCCTGGTCTGGCGGCTGGACCATTTTCCCTCGTTTATGAC
>QFOI01000812.1:0-670 GCA_003241175.1 Pseudopedobacter saltans | reverse complement strand
TAGTTCCTCTTTCCGGACCTCATCGTAGATAGAATAGATCTCGCTTTTTATGCCGATCTCTAATCCGGAATCTGCAGTGTACTGTCTGAGCAGCTTCTCTAACTTGATGTTATAAAACTTTTCGGAAGCATATAATCGTTCAGGCTGCACAATTTTTTCTTTCTGTATGGTGATATTTTCCTTCAGCCTCTGAAAATCGCCCACAAGCTTTTCTTCATTGGTCTCGGATTCATAGCTCTCCATTGATTCCAGTGTTCTATCCGCTATTTCCCTCGCCTGCCGATTCAATTCTTTTTCCTCCAGCTTGTAAGAATTGTAAATATAATAACCCTGCAAGACCATCAATACAACCAGACTGAAAGCAAATAAGACAATGGTTATGTTTTTTTTTGTTTCATATTAGATAAAACTAAAAACTTCTTTGTTCCAGAGATAACATTATTGATATTAATAATCCTGTTCGCAAACTCAGTTTTGCTTACTACAAACTGTCCCGAAGCATTAATTTAATGTTTCAAAAATACAATCATTTTTCTTTCTGAACATGCATTAACCTTCCATTAACCGTTCATTAACAAAACTTTCCTCCAATTCGTCTCAATTTTGGAAAAAATTATTGAAATGAATAGTCTTTCCATAAAAACCCAAATCCTGATGCTGATGATTTTGC
>QFOI01000216.1 GCA_003241175.1 Pseudopedobacter saltans | reverse complement strand
ATTTTATTTAATAGACTGGTAATCAATTAAATATACAACTTTTTGTTGAGATTTGAACCATCTTTTTCTTTATTTATCCTAAATGCACAACGGGTTAAATTGTAAATAGATTTTTAATTTATTTGTCATATTATAGTTATTGGACGATATTTGCGCTTGAAAAAAATTAGGCCCACATAATATACTCATCTGGAATAAACAACAGCTTGGCATGAAGGATTTTTCTTATATCACGAACTCGCATCCGGGTTACATCGAAAATTTGTACAGAGATTACAAAAAAGACCCAACCAGCGTGGATAAAGATTTGCAAGGTTTCTTTGACGGTTTTGACTATGCGCTAGATTCAGGAAATGGTAGTTCCGTAGATTCACAGCAGCTTACCAAAGAATTCAATGTTTTTAGACTAATTGAAGGCTACCGCAAAAAAGCGCACCTGATTGCCACGACTAACCCCATCCGTCCGAGAAAGGATCGTCACGCCAATTTGGATTTGAAATATTTTGACCTAGAAGACGCAGACCTTTCAACAGCTTTTGTTGCTGGAAAATTCATCAACCTAGAAGGCGCTACTTTAAAAGACATACTTGCGAAGCTCCAGAGAATGTATTGTGGCAATATCGGTTTTGAATATGATGCCTTAACCGATTCCGAAGAAATTGCTTGGTTACGTAATGCAATCGAAAACGAGATTCCTAAACAATTAGGATTTGAAGAACGTAAACGTGCATTGGAAAAAACCAACCAAGGTGTTATTTTCGAAAAATTCCTACAGACAAAATATATTGGACAAAAAAGATTCTCTCTTGAAGGAGGAGAATCCCTAATTCCTGGTTTGGATGCGATTGTTACTTCTGCGGCCAACAACGGCACAAAAGAAGTGGTAATTGGCATGGCACACCGTGGACGTCTCAACGTATTGGCCAATATATTGGGAAAAACATACGAACAGATTTTTAGTGAATTTGAAGGTATCGTCCCTGTTGACAATACACAAGGAAGCGGAGACGTAAAATACCATTTGGGTTTTAGAAGCGAGGAAACAACACCTAGTGGACAAAAGGTAAACCTACAGCTTTCACCCAATCCTTCGCATTTGGAAGTCGTTGATCCAGTGACTATTGGATTTACACGTTCCAAAGCTAATGTTTTGTACAATGGCGATTTCAATGCCATTTTGCCGATCTTGATACATGGGGATGCCGCGCAAGCTGGCCAGGGCATCATATATGAAGTAGCACAGATGAGCAGATTGGATGGCTATCAAGTCGGTGGCTGTTTGCATATTACGGTAAACAACCAGATTGGTTTCACCACTGATTTTGATGATGCTCGTAGTTCAGATTATTGCACTGCAATCGCTTCCATAACCAAATCACCTGTTTTCCATGTAAATGGAGACGATATTGAATCCGTAGTTAAAGTTTGTCGTTTGGCTAGCGAATACCGTTCTAAATTCCACAATGAAGTTTTTGTTGATATTGTTTGCTACAGAAGACATGGACACAACGAAGGCGACGAGCCAAAATATACGCAACCTTCTTTGTATGCCTTGATTGACAAACATCCAGATCCTCGCGAAGAATACATCAAGTACCTAAATGCAATAGGCGACAAAAACATGGCTGATTTGGCGCAGGAAATGGAGAAAAAATTCTGGGACGATTTACAAAAACGCCTAGATGAAGTTCGACAGAATCCGAAACCTTACACTTTACAAAAACCAGAAAAATGGTGGGCTGAATTGAGGTTTTCACAAGCGGCAGATTTTGACAAATCTCCTGAAACAGGCGTTCCAGCTGAGGAAGTAAAATCTTTGGTAGAAAAATTAATGTATTGGCCAGATGATTTCGTACCACTTCGAAAGGTTAAGAAATTATTGAACGACAAAAAAGCGCTATTCGATAATGAAGGAAAAATCGACTGGGGTACTGCTGAACTTTTGGCATACGCAAGTATATTGGTATCCGGTAGTGATGTTCGTCTAAGTGGTGAAGATGTCAAAAGAGGAACATTTAGTCATCGTCATGCGGTCCTTTTTGATGAGAACAACAATAACGAATACAACCGTCTTGCTCATTTCAAAGATGGACAAGGAAAATTCCGTGTTTTCAACTCTTTGTTGAGTGAATATGGTGTACTAGGATTTGAATATGGTTATTCAATGGCTAATCCAAGTGTTTTGACTATTTGGGAAGCGCAATACGGTGATTTTGCCAATGGTGCTCAGATGGTTATTGACCAATATATTACTAGTGGTGAGGCAAAATGGGGAACGATGAATGGCCTAGTCATGCTTTTACCACATGGTTATGAAGGTAGCGGCCCTGACCACTCCAATGCACGACCAGAAAGATATTTGCAATCAGCAGCGGAAAACAATATATATGTAACCAACATTACCACGGCTGCCAACTTTTTCCACGCTTTGCGTCGTCAAGTAATATTGCCATTCCGCAAACCTTTGATCAACATGTCTCCTAAAGCAAACTTGAGACATCCAGATAGCTATAGTACACTAGATCAGTTTACCTCTGGCAGTTTCCAAGAAACAATAGACGATGTTACAGCAGATCCATCCAAAGTCAAAAAGGTATTGTTGACTTCCGGAAAAATCTATTTTGAACTAGAGGAGAAAAGAAAGGCAGACAATAGAACCGATATCGCAATTATACGTTTGGAACAGTATTTCCCATTACCGGAAAAACAATTAAGCGCATTGCACGAAAAGTACGGAAATGCCATTTGGTTCTGGGTACAGGAAGAACCTTTGAATATGGGTGCAGCATCTTATCTAAAACTAAATATGGAACAACTGTTCCCATTTGGTATCATCAGCCGTCAAGCAACTGCGTCTACCGCAACTGGCTATGCAAAAGTGCACAAACAAGAACAACAGGAAATAATTGATACCGCATTCAATATCTAAAAAATAAACATTAAGTATAAAGCCTTTCGTGATATGATAGAGATTAAAGTACCAACCGTAGGAGAGTCTATCAGTGAAGTTACCTTGGTTAAATGGGTTAAAAAGTCTGGAGATTATGTAGAACGCGATGAAGTCATTGCAGAATTGGAAAGTGAAAAAGCAACTTTTGAAGTAAACGCAGAACAAGCGGGTATTTTGGAAACAGTTGCTAACGAAGATGATACATTGAAAATCGGTGACGTTTTAGCTAAAATAGACGATTCTGCGGCGAAACCTGCAGGTGATGCGACACCAGCTACGACGAGCACAGAACAACCAGTTCCAGCAGCGTCTCAAGAGGCACCAGCTGCTCCTGCTGAGGAAGCAAAAGCCGTAGGTAAAGGTGTTATTGATCTACAAGTTCCTACAGTAGGTGAATCTATCAGTGAAGTTACTTTGGTAAAATGGCTGAAAAAAACTGGTGATTTGGTTAAAAGAGATGAACCAATAGCCGAACTAGAAAGTGAAAAAGCAACTTTCGAAGTGAATGCTGAAGAAGCGGGTAAATTAGAAACAGTTGCTAAAGAAGATGATACTTTGAAGATTGGTGATGTTTTGGCTAAAATAGATACGGATGTTGCTGTTCCAACAAGTGCAGCACCTACTGCAGCCCCAGCAGCGACAACACCTCAGCCTCAGGCTTCTACAGCCGCTCCAGCAACGGCGCCAAAAGCCGCTGACGTAAAAGCGTCTCCAGTTGCGTCTGCCATCATTGCAGACAAACACGTTGATACTAAAAATATCAAGGCTACAGGTGCTGGTGGCAAGATTATGAAAAATGATGTTTTGGAAGCTTTGGCAAATCCAGGCAAACAAACATTTGATGGTCAAGAATTATTTGGGCGTAACGATAGGGTTGAAAAATTAAGCAATCTTCGTAAGACAATCAGTAAACGTCTTGTGGAGTCTAAGAATACAACTGCGATGTTGACCACGTTTAACGAGGTTGACCTTTCCAAAGTAATGGAAATCCGCAGCAAATTCAAAGTCAAATTCAAAGATACACACGGTGTAGGCCTTGGTTTCATGAGCTTCTTTAGCAAAGCATGCGCTATTGCCTTAAGCGAATGGCCTGCTGTCAATGCTTATATTGATACAGAAAACGGCACTATTACTTATCACGATTATGCTGATATCAGTATTGCTGTAAGTACGCCAAAAGGTCTAACAGTTCCAGTAATACGCAATGTGGAAAGTTTAAGTTTGGCTGAAATTGAAAAAGCAGTTATCGACTTGGCTACAAAAGCGAGAAACAACAAATTGGGAATGGAAGAGTTGAAAGGCGGTACTTTCACGATTACAAACGGAGGAACTTTCGGAAGTATGATGAGTACACCTATCATCAATCTACCTCAAAGTGCTATATTGGGAATGCATAATATCATCGAACGTCCAATAGCAGTAAATGGCAAAGTGGAAATTCGTCCAATGATGTACATCGCACTAAGCTATGACCACCGCGTAATCGATGGACGTGAGAGCGTAAGTTTCCTTGTTCGAATAAAAGAATTATTGGAAAATCCAGAATTGTTATTGTTCCGTCAAGATCCAATCAAGACATTATTGGAATTGTAAGAGAGAACTCTCAATAAAAAAAATCCCTGCAATTATTTTGTGGGGATTTTTTCTGTCTTACACCTCGCGAATGAACAAGCGTCAATATGATCTATCTAATATGAAATGCCTATTGTTATTTCGGTCGGCGACGACCTCAACCTTTAGGTAAAGGCATCCAAATTGTTCAGTTATTGGCATTGTCTGGAGATGGTTGAGACCTCAATAATTGTTGAATATCAAGAGACCGTGAACTCAACCAATCTTCATTAGCTTTATCTTTAACAACTTTTGTGATATCCGCTCTTCTTGTAGTATACATAGGTGGATTTTCATAAGTGGTTAAATTTTTAATTTCAAAGGAACAAGCGTCAATAAGGAAAAATATGTCAACTTCGTGGTCATTTTTGGAGTAAATAACCAATTGATTATTATTTATCCATTTACAAGTATTAAAAAGTTCTTCTCCAAAGTGATTTGCTGTTATGCCATTGAAAAATTCAATTTTACATTTAATAAGATTGTTTACTTCCACTTGTAAATAATAAACAAACTTATCGATCTGTGGATTCACAATGATTTTAGCCACAAAACCTTTATCTTTTGCATAAGGAAAAGCTTTGCACAGAAACTCAAATGAAAAGTTTTTCTTCAATATTTTGTTTTTGATATTCTCCAATTTATCAACTTCCAACTTTTTGTCATAGGCAGCGATTCTAAGCAATGCGGTATGTATACAATCCAATCGTATAAGATTCCTTTCCTTGGGACTTTTCTCAAAAAAATCGGGGAACGAAGGGTAACGGATGTTACAATGAATCCTGTTTCCAGGATCCTTGATTATTGCTTCGTTTACATCATCACTCTGATTAACCGCTATTCGTGTATATGCGTTTTGACCAAATTCTCGCAGAAGGCATATATAAATCAAATCCAGTGCGTAGCATTCCGCTCCATTAATTCCATTTTCTATAGTTGAGAAAAGTCTAAAATCTCTAATCATTTTACATTTTTATTATGAGGAATGATACTTGAAATTTATACTAAATCTTTTGTATTCTGACAATTTTAAACGACTGTTGAACTATCTCACTTTCTGCGACCATTTTTCCCAAAGCATATCGGCTGCAGCTTCTGACATTTTCTGGGCTTCATAGTGGCCTGCTTTATTTTTTTGACGAAATGCTTCGTACAAAGTCACCGCACAAGCAACCGAAATATTAAGACTTTTAATCATTCCAACCTGTGGTATGACAAAGTTACCATCACAATGTTGTAACATTTCAGCAGAAACACCTTTTTGTTCATTACCAAAAACCAAAGCGATGGATTCTTTTGTAAAATCCAAATCGTATAATTGCTTGGTATCAGAAGAAAGGTGTGTGCAATACAATTTCTGGTATTTCCCTCTAAGTTCTTGAATGCAGTCATTCAAATTGTCAAACTGATGTACCGTCACCCAACGATTAGCACTACGGCTACTTCCAAATGCCTTTTGCTGTACATTTGAAATATATTGATCCGTATTAACCACGTAAATGTCTTGAACACCAACAGCGTCGCACGTTCGCATAACGGCAGCAATGTTATGAACATCGCCAATATTTTCCATGACGACAGCAAGATCAGTTTGCCGGTGAGCAATCGCAGATTCCATACGCCTTTTCCGCTCAGGCGTCAGATGTCCAATATCAACCATTTTCTTCTAGATGTTTAGCTGTAGCATCCAATGCCTCATAAAATTCCTCTCCGTATTTACGGATGATGGGTTCTTTTAGGAATTT
>QFOI01000215.1 GCA_003241175.1 Pseudopedobacter saltans | reverse complement strand
CATTAGAGAAGGAAGGCTATACAATAAGAATCTCTTAAATCAAATATGAATGATAGAATAATCTTGTTGGGCATGCCAGAAAGTTATGGATTATCAACTATAATTCATGACAACCTAAGCGCGTTAGGTTTTTTAGTTATAGATATAAGTTTTGTAGATTATGACTTCAAGTATGCTACAAAACGGCAGAAGTATACTAATTTGCTTCGTAAACTTTTTTTAAGAGATAAGAATTATAAGACTAGTTTAAAATTTAAACCATACAGAGAAGAGATCCTAAAAAAGATAAATGAGGTAGCAGTCTTCGATTATTCTTTAATCATTCGCAGCGATATTTATCCAAAAGATGTTGTAAAACTGATTAGGAAAAAAACCAGAATAATGATTCATTACCAATGGGATGGATTGAATAGATTTCCATTGGTATGGGAACGATTAAAATATTTTGACAAAGTATTCGTATTTGATCAGAACGATGCACTGAGTTATGGATATGCTCCTATGACCAATTGCTACTTCCCTTATTATGGAAATGGTTGTCAACAGAAAATAAAAACAGAGAACCAAACAGCTTTGTTTCTTGGAAGCTATTTCAAGGAAAGGGTAAGTTATCTTAATACAATGTCTGAGCAACTACACCATTTGAAAATCGGTTTTAATTGTTACATTTTGCATAAAGAAGACCCTAATCTTCCTTTTGCTTATAAATATTTGGATCAAGCAATCAACTATAAGAATTATTTGAATTTAGTTTACGATGCAGATATATTGATCGACGATTCATTGCATATGCACAATGGATTATCCTTTAGAATATTGGAAGCCATTGGATTTCATAAGAAAATTATTACTAATAATAAAAGTGTGAAGTTTTACGACTTCTATAATCCCAACAATATTTTGTGCTTGGAAGGGAATGCTCAATATATGGAACAAATTCACGATTTTATCCTAGCTCCTTATATAAATTTGAATACGGATATTTTAGAAAAATATAGTTTCAAAAATTGGATCTATAATTTACTGGACATTGTTCCAAATATCCCAATAACATTACCATCAGTGTAGAAATGAGCTTATGAAAGTGAAAAAAAAAACTTTATTGTTATTAGTGCCCTTAGAGTTTGGATTTAATAAGGTATTCGCCAATAATGCAGAAATGGATGGTTTCGATGTTTACGAAATAGCAGGAGATATTTTTGGAAATTTTAAATATAGTTCAACATTTCAAAAACTTACAAATACATTTCGAAAAATTTTCTTAAAGGACAAGGATTATAAAAAGAAAATCAAGCGCCAATATTATATCGATAAACTGCACAATAAATTTGAGAATAGTCCTTCCAAAACATTTGATTTTGCACTTATTATTCGCCCAGATTTGTGGGACAAGGATATTGTAAATGTGATAACAGATTTGGCCAAAAGAAGTGTGTGTTATCAATGGGATGGATTAATGCGATATCCATTATTTCTTGACTATATTAAATATTTTGATGACGTTTATGTTTTTGATAGATCCGATTTAAGTTGTCACCCTAAGTTGAAGTTTTCGACAAATTTTTGGTTTAACTATTTAGATAGAACTATAAAGCCAGTAGCTCCAAACAATAGAGTTTTATATGTTGGAACATTTCAAAAGAACAGAGTTGTCGAGATGCAACTCTTTTTCAGTTTTTTAAGAAAAAGCCAAATAGATTACGATGCATTTTTGTATTTTGACAATAAGGAAGATGCAAAGTCTTACAAAGACTGTAGAACGTTCAATATTTTAACTCATCGTCTTAATTATGAGGAAATGGTCAAACTGGAAAGAGATTATTCTATTATTTTGGATTTTCAAAATACGCTTCATTCGGGCTTATCATTCCGTCATTTCGAAGGATTGGCATTAGAGAGAAAAATTATCACAAATAATAAGAGTGTCCGCAATTATGATTTCTACCATGCAAACAATACTTTCATATTGGATGAATTTAACTGGAATGAAATTGTTGAGTTTATACAATTGCCATTTGTTAAATCGAATTCAAATATTGAGAAGAAATATTCTTTTTCAAATTGGATTAGATATGTTTTGGACATAAAACCATACCAAGAGATGGGTTAAGAGTAGAAATACACTTGTGGCCATTTCTGTTTGTTCTATCTCTGTTTGAATTTGTTACCTTTGCGCTCTTCTTACAAGAATTATGAAGTTAAAAAAATTTAATAGGTTATTTAAGTATATCGGAATGTATAAAGCAAAAATCGCTTTATACTTAACCTTAACAATTATTGCATCCGCTCTATCTGTTGGTTCTATTGCGACTTTGGCACCTTTGATGTCTATTATTTTTATGCCTGAAAATGGTGGTGCCCAGATTGGTGGCAAAACCATGAAATTGTTTACTGACTATCTTTCAGGTTCAATACAGGTGCACGGTCAACTATATGCTGTTTTACTATGCTGCGCATTTATAATTATTACGACATTTCTTAAAAATTTGTTTTTATATTGGTCATCTGTAATTTCAGTACCTGTTCGTAGTTCAATTACTATTCATCTAAAAAATGATATGTATCATAAGATACTTTCATTGCCTGTTGGCTATTTTTCTGATCAAAAAAAAGGCGATATAATGGCGAGAATGGCAAATGATGCCAACATTGTGGAAGGGTCGATCATAAATACTATGGAGGGACTTATTAAGGATCCTATAATGGTTATTTCTTACCTAGTAATGATGATCTCGATTAGCCCCAAATTATCGATATTTTTATTACTTCTATTGCCGTTGACCGCTTTTGTAATTGGGCGTATCAGTAGGTCGCTAAAGCGCCAGTCTTCTGCAGCATCAGAGCGTACAGGGGAAATTCTTTCCATATTAGATGAAACACTAGGGGGGATAAGAGTGATAAAAGCATTTTGTGCAGAAAAAATATTAAACAGCAAGTTTGTTCGAATGAATAATACATTGTTGAATATTAATAAGAAAATGAGTCGTAGGAGAGATTTAGCTTCTCCTTTAACTGAGCTATTAGGTGTGGTGGTTCTTTGTATCATTATTTATTTTGGTGCGAATCTTATTATCAAAGGACAGGGGCTTACCGGTGGAGATTTGATTGCATACATTGCTATGTTCGCAATGTTGATAAACCCAGCTAAATCTTTGTCGAGTTCTTTTTTTAACGTTCAGTTAGGTGCTGCGGCTGTTGAGAGAATTGAGGAGTTGTTGGAAACCCCAGTTGCCATTCCAGACGAAGGAACGAAAAAACTGGACTATTTTGAAGGTGAAATTGAGTTTAGAAATGTAAGTTTTGGATACAATGAACACACCGTACTAAAAAATATCAACCTAAGAATTCCGAAAGGGAAAACTGTGGCATTAGTAGGTAGTAGTGGAGCAGGGAAAAGTACGTTAGCAGACTTGGTAACACGTTTCCATGATGTTACAAGTGGTGAAGTTCTGTTTGATGGCATCAATATTAAAAACTATAGTATACAATCTGTTCGCCAAAAGGTAGGTATAGTTACACAAGAGCCGATTCTTTTTAATGACACGATTGCTAATAATATTACTTTAGGAAAACCAGATGCTTCGAAAGATGAAATTATACAAGCGGCAAAAATCGCCAATGCCTATAATTTTATTGAAAACAAACCTGAAAAGTTTGATACTAATATTGGAGATCGTGGTGGCAAACTCAGTGGTGGAGAGCGTCAACGTGTTACAATTGCACGTGCAGTCTTGAGTAATCCTCCAATTTTGATTTTGGATGAGGCAACGTCTTCTTTGGATACTGAGAGTGAACGTGTGGTACAAGATGCGATTAACAATATGATGCAAAATCGTACTTCATTGGTTATCGCACATAGATTGAGCACTATTCGCAATGCGGACGAAATTATCGTTTTGGATAAGGGCGAAATCAAAGAACGCGGTACACACGACAATCTTATCAATATCGAAAATGGTATCTACCGTAAATTGGTAAAAATGCAGGGATTGGGTAAATAGTTACTGGGATCTCTTGTATAGTGAAATACAAGTTTTAAGGACCACACTTGGTTGTATGGATTGCATGTCTACTGACGGTACAATATAGCTCCATTTGTCTTTATTGCTCATCTTAGGTAACCTTTTTTCATATGGCTTTGCATATAACACTTTATAGTTAGAGGAGAAATCCTGTAAGTCCGAAAATCTAAAAGCGGATTCTCCGTTTGCCATTACAACAGTTGGACTATTTCCTAAAGCCACTCTGGCATGTATTGCAAAAGTGTCATTGGAAATCATCAACTGTGCATGTTGGATAATGGACAGCGCTTCTAAAAGCGTTGTTTTCCCAACGAAAGAAGTAATATCTAAGTCTCTCAACGATTGGATTATAATCTCAGCCTTGGATTGCTCGCCAGGTCCACCTAGTAAAACGAGCTGAACGTTTTTATAGTTGTTATGTAAGTTTTTTAAAAGCGTAATCCAATACTTTATTGGCCAGTTTTTGCTTTTTTTGGAAGAGCCTATTACACAAAGAATATAGTTACTTGTTATGATGGATTTGGGTAATAGGGTAGTATCTATTTCAGGTTTTTTAAAATACATATTGGTGTTGCAGACCCAATTAATGTACTGTTGGTTGAAATAAAACTCATGTGTGTTGTCCCAACTTTTGGAGTAAATGTTTGTGTAAAATTCCGACGAAAGCTTGTTTAGATAATCTACTTTATAATAATTGCTATTGGCGTATTTTATAGGAGCATTAGAGGCTTCCACTATTAAATCGCCATAATCCAAATCGGATGTTCTTTGTAATTCTATAGTCACCGAAGGTGCTGTAGCACGTATCGTTTCTAATATAGAAATCCTGTATGATGCATCGTTTTTGAATTTTGGTTTATCTATCCATATGAAGGTGTCGATATAGTCTTTGTCTAAGGTTTCGGCGATATCTTTATAGTTTTTGTTGCCTACGTATATTATTTTTTTGTTTCTGTATTTTTCAGAATTCCTAATGATTGGTAATACATGACGACAAAGGATATAATCTCCAATTTCATCCGGCCTTACCAATAACAATGTGTCCGAATTGGCTCTTTTGATTGGAAGTTGTGCTATTTCTTTTCGGACAATCTCAACGAAATGCACTAATTTTTTTGCATTTGACTGAAGTTTCCTTTTACGAATGAATAAAGAGACAATTCTTTTGATCATCGGCTTGTTTTATTGGTACAAAGAAATGATATCTTCCTTTCTCTCAAAAAGATTAATTGTTCTGTTGTATAGCGTTGGCAACATCTTGAGGTGAGATTTTACGGATATAATACTCGCCGTCTTTGTTCTTCGATTCAATATCTGAACAAAGAACGGTCGTGTTTTTGCCGATAGGTCGCCATCTTCCTGGATGAATGGGCCTAACGGGAGGAAAAATGCCTATTGCATGAATACCTAGCGCAGCTGCAATATGAAGTGGCCCTGTGCCTGCGGCAACTAGACAATCTGATTTTTGTATGAATGCAATAAACTGTGATAGGCTCATACGACCCGTTAAGTCTTCCACTAGATCGCCTACGGTATTGAAAAGGGGTTGTAATTTTTCCTTGTCAGATGACACCCCCGAAACAAATATTTTGTAATGCTCACTGGGAAGTAATTTAATCAAGTCTATATAGTATTCCAATGGCCATTCTTGACCATTTCCCTGTGATTTTGGATGTAGGATAACATTTTTTTTGCTTGTTGACAATAGATGCGCCAAATTCTCTTCCAAAGGATCAATCTTAGTCATAATAGGCATTTGATTGATTTCCTTTAAGGTATAATCTAGTTTTGATACAAGAGGAGACAGTAATTGAATATTGAGTTGTGATTCATGCAATTCAGAATTTTTTCTGCTGAGTTTGATCAATTTGTTGCAGGTCCACCAGTGATACAAACGGTTTCTAGTGCCGATCCTCAAAGGTATTTTGAGATCTTTGGCTCTTTTGGCTATGTCTTTTTTAGGCAAAATGTGAAGTATACAATCGATTTTTTCACCTAGAATCGTCACATTGTCATTGGTCAAAAAGTTATCAATATCAAGAAACTCGTCAATGTGTGCACAAGTATTGATGATAGGTTGTGTATATTTTTTACCCAAAAAACCGATGGCGACATGAGGGAAATTTTGTTTGAGAATATATGCAACAGGTAACGTTAACACTACATCTCCTATACTGTCGGTTCTACTTATTAATATGCTTTTTAATTCCAATTGATTAGTTATTTGTCCAAGATATTAATAATTTATTGACCTCGGAAGGTAAAATCGAATTCATGTTGTTATTTTTTCCTTCCA
>QFOI01000214.1 GCA_003241175.1 Pseudopedobacter saltans | reverse complement strand
CCGGCCAATGTTTCATTTGAAAAAACTTGATCTTCAGGATACTTAGTCTATGATTTTAAATCTTCTAAGAACTTTTGACTACAAGCAGTAAAAGCCACAATAGACACCAATGCTGTAATATATATAAATTTATTTTTCATCTGTATGCGTTTAATTATTTAGATCAGATGTTCAAGAACTTAATTGTTAAAAACCTATGTTTACCCCTAACGCCCAAGTCCTTAGGGTTGGATAACCAACTTTGGGATCGTCATACATGTTTCGGTATTTCTTAGGATACGGATTGTATAAATCCCATAAATTGTTTCCTGAAAGAAATATTCGAGCACTTTGAATTTTTGCACTTTGAACCCAATCCCTTGGTAAAGTATAACCGATACTTAATGTGCGAATAACCATTCTAAAAGTAGATATCTGGAAAAAATCAGAATTTGTTCCTCCAAAAGCATCATAGTATGCTAGACTTGGGTACTTGCCATTCGGATTTGTGGTGGAATCATACATATCTGTTAAGTAAATTGGTTGTGACCACATCGCATTTGTACTAGAGGTACCTTGCTTAACGTAATCCAATGTATTGCTTCCTCCCCAACTTGTAGCAATCTGAGTCATTAAGGATATCCCTTTCCATCCTAGACTTATATTGGATACAAAGCCATAACTTCTGTTTGATTTTTTGATTTTGACATAATCTTCATCAGCAGCAATTCTTCCATTTGGGCCAGCAATGGTGTTATCGGCTGTATTGAGGTTTCCTGCAGCATCTTCATAAACCAACATTCCTTTTTTCAGTCCAGATTTAGAAGTAATACCCAAGAAATTAGGAGCAGCTCCCGCAACACCTGAATTTGAGGCATTGGCACTTAAATAATTCCAATAATTATTAATGTCATCATCAGTACGGAGCATACCATCTCCTCCAGAAGTCTCCTTCCATGTCCTAAATCCCCATACTGGATAATAAGGCCCATTCCCCACTGCTGATCTCGATGTTGTAATTGAAGGATAATTAAATGCTTGGTCAAAATATTTGGTAACCTTATAGTCAGCAAGTGTTGTATTTATGCCTATTGAATAGCTGAAATCCTTTATATTATCTTTCCAATTCAAAGAAAGCTCAGAACCCCACCAATTAGTGCCAGTATAATTGATGGAAGCCATGGCCCCTCCGACAGTTATTGGGAATCCGATCGTCGTACCTGGTGTTGTAAGCATTCGAGTGCTAGTGTTGAAATATTGGTCAAACGTAACCGAAAGTCTTCTATTTAAAAAGCTCATATCAATTCCAAAATTTCGCTGCAATGTCTTATCCCAAGTCACAGCTCTATTTGCTGTCACTCCTGGAGTCAGCCCAACTACATACAACCCGCCATTTGCACCAAAGCCAAAGCCTTTATCTTGTGCTATATCAAACAATTGCGCCCATTGCCATGGTCTTGTATTATTGTTACCAGTACGTCCAATATTAGCACGTATTTTTAAGAAGTTAATCCATGAAAGCTTGCTGTTGTTTTTAAAGAAATCTTCATCAGATATTATCCAGCCAGCAGATACCGCAGGAAGAAAATTCCAATAATTTTCAGGAGCAAAATTAGTAGAGGCATCTGAACGAAATACAAACTGTAGCAGATACCTACTCTTATAATTATAGCTCACTCTTCCTAAGTAAGACATTGTACCACCCTCAAAGCGAGAAGTCAAGGAGTTGCTCGCATTAATAGTACCTAAGGCAGTGGTAGACGTACCGTTATAAACATTGGGTTGAGGATTGTCATATATTTGGTATCTATCATCAGATGTATTCTTCGCTTTCTCAAAAGAGCCCATTGCAGAAATACTATGGTCCCCAAACTGGTGGTCATACATAATAAAGAAATTGGTTTGATAATTCTTTGATGTGAGATTATCATATGTAACGCGTGTATTAGACCTATTCAATGTAGATGTAAAATCGCTTTGAGCCGTTTCTGAAAACAAGTGTTTACCTGCGGTAGTTATAGTACTCGCCTGATATAACAACTGTGGAAAATAGTCCTGTTCATTCTTGGAAGATGATTGCGATTGTCCATAAGTATATTTGAATGACAATCCTTTTATAAAAGGCACATCATATTGCAAATTTATATTCACATTATAATTGAATTGGTCATTGAATGTCTTTGACCCATTATTAAGCATTGCAAAATAATTATAGTTGCTAAGAGAGTTGTTACCTGATGCACTTCCTAATTTACTTGAAGCTAATGGGGGTGAAATATATTGATCAACTCCGTTGATATTATATATCCAAGGAATATATTTGGGCATGTGTAACAAAACACTATAGTCGTTTTGTTCACCACCTGGAGAGAAACCATCCGTAAAACTTACTTTTGTGAAAGACTGTTCAAGACTAGTATTGGAAGCCGCAATAGTAGCTGCTAATCGTAGACCATTCGCCACTTTTATATCACCACCAGCTCTATAAGTCCACCTTTTGAAGTCTTGTTCACCCATGTTAGCACCTTGTGTATAATAAGATACACCCATAAAATACGTGGCTCTCTCAGCACCTCCACTAACATCGATTGAATGTTGCATCGCATTTGCAGGTTTCCACGCATTTCCTAGCCAGTCATAATTGAGTGAATCCATTGAGGAAAGTTCTGCATCTGAATACAAGTAATTTACATTCTGACCCAACGCCCGAACCATTTTGTTTGAGTAATCACCATACTGTCTCGCGTTCATGACCTTCCCATGACTTACAGCATCATTTCTTTCAAATTTGGCACTATACGTAACTTTTGGAGGTCCAGGCTTACCTCTTTTGGTTTTTACTACAATGACACCTTGAGAGCCTCGCGAACCGTAGATAGCCGCAGCAGCATCTTTTACTACAGTAATACTTTCCACTTCAGAAAGATCTAATTGATTAAATCTTTCTAAAGTTGGCTGACCAGTACTTGGGTCAACCTGAATAATATCATCAATAACAACCAAAGGGACAGTTCCTCCTCCGTCTTTAGCAAAGTTAAATTGTTGACGAACATTGATTGAAGCCATAGTTCCCGGCCTTTGCCCCCCCCCGTCACATTTAAACCAGGAACTTGCCCACGCAACGCATCTGAAATAGATGCAACTGGCATATCGGCTATTTTTTTGAAATCGATAGTCGCCATGGAACCTGTTATATCACGCTTACTTTGTGTTCCATAACCTACAACAACAACCTCATTCAAATTATTATCGTTAAATGGAGTGAGCGGAATGTCCAAAGTTGGGCCACTACCGGCTTTTACCTCATAAATTCTATAACCAACCATAGATATAGTTAAAATCGACTCTGATGAAGGTACATCAATGGAATAGTAACCTAAAGTATCCGTTTCGGTAAAATTGGTTCCATTTTTAACCTTAATGTAAACATTCCCAATAGGCTTTCCAGTTTCCTTGTCAGTAATGTTACCTGACAATTTTACAACCTGGGAAAACAGCTGTGTGGTGCAGAACATAAGTATCACTATGGACACTATTTTTTTTAGATTAATTGGCATATGGCAGCATTTTCGTTTAGTAGTTGAAATAAAAATGTGTAAAAAAATTTGATAGTTTTTTCAGTTGTTAACAATTGACTGACACAACTAAATTCTCATACAGAAAAAATATAGCATCGTTAAAAAATTAAAAAGTACATATAACAATTATACAATCAAAGACTTATTTCCTCTAACTAAAAACCGATTAAATAGATATTTTTAGTTAATCATTCTTAAATCCCCAACACAGAAATGGCAATTAAGTTAACAAATGTAAATAAATACAAACAAACATTAGTATTTTTTACAATTATTATTTTCTTTTTTACGCAATCGTTGCCGACATTGAAACAAATTAATTTGTAATTATTTAACAATCAATATATTATACATTACCTATTGTGCATTTAACGAAAAAAAATAGAGAACCCCACCCTTATTCCCTCCCCTCAAGGGGAGGGTTAGGGAGAGGTTCTCAAAAATATGTAAAATATTAAATAGGATAAGTGCTCGAATGACAACGGGTTATACATTATTAGCTTTTATTTACTTTTGCTTGACTTAATCCGATCTTCCCAACCTTTTCTTTCTTTTTGAATGTCGTAGCCCTGTGCAGACAGATAATTGTTGATTCTTCCTTTGTATTTTCCAAACCAAGCATGTTTTTTATCAGAGGATTCCGCATCCATGGCATTTTCCCTAGCTTCAACCAACCAAACCCATAATTGTTTCTTCTGCTCTTCCGTTAATGTCGGTATCATATCCTGATAAGCCTTGTAGGTTATATTGGCTACATTATAAGTCATACCATTCTTTACATCATCAACTTGATCAGGATTTAGTTGTTTACTTAAATGTTTTAGATAAGAAGTATGAAGTTTTCCTATTTTTTTCTTAACGGAGGAATCCACATCTGCTTTCTTTTTGGTGATGAGTTCTTTGTTATTGGTGTTTTCTCTTTTTATCTTATTATAGGAAGAATCTCTCCATATATAAACATCATTTAAATCTTCATATTGATCAGCTACAATATGAGAAACTTTGCGAAATTTGGAGGAATCTGTCAAGTTAAGTGCTGCAACTATTTTATCGGCCCTTTTTTGTATAGTTTGTTTATACGTTTCCGAACTCTTTTGCGCAAAAACAAAAGAAACAGTAGTGAAGAGTAACAAAAACATTAGTATTTTTTTCATATTAATTGATTTATTTTTTTGAATTTATAGTTATAGTAGTCGTATTCAGATGAGGCGATGTAGCCTTTAATAGAATGGTACCTTGTTTATTATTGGATTGTATAATGACTAAACATTTACCATTAAATGCTTTACGAATTGGTCTTTTTAAACTAGTTGTATCCGCTTGATAACCATTGTCCGTTCCAGCAATTGAACCTGTTCCTGTTATAGAGAAGCTTATCTCATTGTCTGCATTTGGAACAATGTTACCATCCTTATCAACCACTTGAACAGTAACATAACTTAAATCATTACTATTAGAACTTATATTGTCACGGTCAGCCGAAAGTAAAATTTTCGCCGGTTTTCCCGCTGTTTTTATTTCTTTAGTCAATACGGTTTTCCCATCACGTCTTGATATAGCTTTTAGTGTACCTGATTCAAAAGGAACTTTCCATGTAACATGCAAATCGTCTCCTTGCTTTTTCCGAACACCAAGAGATTTTCCGTTCAAATATAGTTCTACTTCATCTGCATTGTTATAGTATGCCCATACATTGACAATTTTTCCAGGCTTCCAGTTCCAATGTGGTAAAAGGTGTAACACATTTTTGTCAGACCATTCACTTTGGTACATATAATATACATCTTTCGGAAATCCGGCCAAATCAACTATACCAAAATAAGAACTTCTCGCTGGAAAAGGATATGGTGTTGGCTCTCCTAGATAATCAAATCCTGTCCAAACAAATGTCCCCGACAAAAATGGATATTTTTTGATGATCTTCCAAGTTGTTTCATGTGAAGAGCCCCAATAAGCAGCCACATCGTCATATGCAGAAACTGTAAAGTCTTTGTTTCCATTGACTACGTATTTCTCCTTAGAATTAGATGGCCAAAACATAGTTGTATCACCTGGTGTATCATAGTGTCCTCGACTTTCAAGTGCGGAAACAGTTTCCGATGCTATAAATTTTTGTCCCGGATATTTTTTCAAAAAATCTGAATACATTTTTTCGTTATAGTTCCAACCAAGAACATCGAGATCTTTTGCTTGGTAAATAAAATTTTTAGTTGTATCCATTTCCGTTAAGGCAGAAGTTATGGGACGAGAAGTGTCGATTTCTTTTGTAAGTCTTACAAGCTCTTTTGTCAGTCTAGTTCCAGATGAATCAAACTGTTCTCTTATTTCGTTACCAATTGACCACATAAATACGGAAGGATGATTGCGATCCCTCAAAATCTGATCTTGAAGATCTTGCTTATGCCACTGCGGAAAATCTAAATGATAGTCAAATTTATTTTTCTTCTTAGCCCACATATCGAAAACTTCATCCATTACCAAGAAACCCATCTTGTCGCATAGATCCAATAGTTCAGGTGCTGGTGCATTATGGGAAGTCCTGATGGCATTGCAGCCCATATCTTTCAATATTTGCAACTGTCGTTCTATAGCACGGACATTAACAACAGCCCCTAATGCACCAGCATCGTGATGTAAACAAACACCTTTTATCTTGACAGATTTCCCATTTAGAAAAAAACCGTTTTCTCTATCAAAATGGATATTCCTAAAGCCAAAATTTACTGAACTAGAATCTTCAATCGAACCGTTACTATTCAAAA
>QFOI01000213.1 GCA_003241175.1 Pseudopedobacter saltans | reverse complement strand
GGTTATATATATATATATATATATATAACCGTATACATTTCACAAAACATACTCAATTTGTTTTTAAAAAGAGAGATGTAGAAACATCTCCCGACTTACCAAAACCAACTGTAAAATCGTTGAATAGTTTATAATATCATGTACTTGGATTAATCTGCACTGATGATAATTTTCATTGCCTTTTCCGTTGCACCATTCAGGAATACTTGATACGCATGTTCAATCTCACTTAATTTGAATCTATGCGTAATTAGCTTTTCGAGGGGTAACTTGTTACTTGATACCGCTTTTATTAACATGGGAGTTGTATTGGTATTAACCAAACCAGTAGTGATAGTTAGGTTTTTAATCCAAAGCTTTTGAATTTCAAAATCTACTTTCACGCCATGTACACCAACATTAGCAATGTTCCCGCCCGGCTTAACAATTTTCTGGCAGATGTCCCATGTTTGCGGAATTCCTACGGCTTCAATCGCCACATCTACTCCCTCATCACCTACTATTTTCTTAATCGCCGTTTCGATATCTTCTGATGCAGAATTGATGGTATGAGTGGCGCCCAATCGCTTAGCCATTTCTAGGCGGTTTTCATCCATGTCTATCACGATAATTATTGCTGGCGAATAAAACTGTGATGTCAATAATACACCCATTCCTACAGGTCCGGCACCTACTATTGCAATAGCATCTCCTGGTTGTACATTTCCATATTGTACACCTATTTCGTGACCGGTGGGCAGTACATCGCTCAACATAACACCGATTTCATCATCAATACTAGGTGGGAGTTTGTATAGGCTATTGTCGGCATGTGGTATTCTGACATAATCGGCTTGGACGCCATCGATCATATATCCTAATATCCAACCTCCATCTTTGCAATGTGAGTATAACTGTTTTTTACAATATTCGCAAGAGCCACAAGAGGTGATACAGGAAATAAGAACCTTGTCTCCCGGTGCAAACTGTGTCACGCTTTCTCCGACAGATTCTATAATGCCGATTCCTTCATGACCTAGAATACGGCCATCTGCAATCTCTGGATTTTTACCTTTGTAAATGCCAAGATCGGTGCCACATATCGTTGTTTTTACAATCTTAACTATTGCATCTGTAGGTTTTAAAATAGTAGGTTTTGGCTTTTCTTCTAAAGCGATATGGTGGTCGCCATGATAAACTAATGCTTTCATAATGAAGTAATTTATTGATGATTATTTTTACAATTCCCATTTCCAATCTCTAATCTCTGGCATGTCGATGCCGTTTTCGTCGATATAGTTTTTGTGTAAAATGAGTTTATCTTTCATTTCTTGTTTGAGATAATCTGCCGTTTGTCCGAGCATTGGCAATCTGTCCAATGCATCCAAAACCAAGTGGAAACGATCCATTTCATTCAAAACAGTCATATCAAATGCGGTGGTGATTGTGCCTTCTTCTTTGTAACCACGTACGTGGATATTGCCATGATTTGCACGTTTGTACGTCATACGATGGATCAGCCAAGGATAGGCATGGAACGCGAAAATGACAGGTTTGTCTTTTGTGAACAATGTGTCAAAATCTGCGTCAGTCAAGCCATGAGGATGTTCAGTGTGCGGTTGCAATTTCATTAAATCCACAACATTCACCACTCTGATTTTCAATTCTGGACAATTTTTTCTTAGTATAGAAACTGCCGCCAATGTTTCCAAAGTGGGCACGTCGCCTGCGCAAGCCATCACCAAATCCGGTGTCACACCTTGGTCGTTACTCGCCCAATCCCAAATGCCGATTCCTTTGGTGCAATGCAATACGGCTTCGTCCATTGTCAACCATTGTGGAGAAGGATGTTTGCCCGCAACCATTACATTGACATAATGTTTACTTCGTAGGCAGTGATCCATGACAGAAAGCAAACAGTTCGCATCCGGTGGTAAATACACACGCACGATGGATGCTTTTTTGTTGACAACATGGTCTATGAATCCTGGATCTTGGTGGGTGAAACCATTGTGGTCTTGTCTCCAAACATGCGATGCCAAAAGAATATTTAAAGATGCTAATTTTCTGCGCCAAGGCAATTCGTTGGTTACTTTCAACCATTTGGCATGTTGGTTAAACATGGAATCGATGATGTGAATAAATGCTTCGTAGCAATTGAACAAACCATGTCGTCCTGTAAGCAAATAACCTTCCAACCAACCTTCGCATTGGTGTTCGCTCAACATTTCGATGACACGACCTTCTTTTGCCAAAAATTCATCTGTATTCAAAGTGTCACCTTCCCATTGACGGTTGGTAACTTCAAATACTGCGTTGAGTTTGTTGGACAAAGTTTCGTCAGGTCCGAATATTCTGAAATTACGTTTTTCCAAATTTTCCTTAATCACGTCACGGACAAAAGTGCCGGTAACAAGTGTGTCCCCAGGACCTGTTTCGCCTCTATGCGCCACAGGCAAACCATACTCTTTGAAATCAGGCATGATAAGATCGTGTAACAACAAGCCACCATTGGTATGTGGATTGCTACCCATGCGCCTTGCTCCCTTAGGCGCCAACTCTTGCAAATCAGCATTCAAAGCACCTTTTTCATCAAATAATTCTTCTGGATGGTAGCTTTTCAACCAATTTTCCAACAAAATAAAATGTTCCGGATTGCCTAATGGATCGGCAATGGGAACTTGGTGAGAATGGAAATTATTTTCAATGGCAACACCATCAACAAATTTTGGTCCAGTCCAACCTTTTGGTGAACGCAAAACAATCATTGGCCAGATAGGTCTTGTCGTGTCGCCATCCGCCGCTTTTTGTTTGATTGCTCTGATTTCTGCCAAGACGATTTCCATTGTTTCCGCCATCTTTTGGTGCATAACAGCGGGTTCGTGACCTTCCACGAAATAAGGTTTCCAACCATAACCTAAAAACAGATTTTCCAACTCTTCGTGAGAAATACGCGCCAACACAGTTGGATTTGCAATCTTGTAGCCATTCAAATGAAGAATCGGTAAAACAACGCCATCATTTTTTGGATCCAAAAATTTATTGGAATGCCAAGCTGTCGCCAATGGACCTGTTTCCGCTTCTCCATCTCCTACAACGCAGGCAACGATCAAATCAGGATTGTCAAAAGCCGCACCGAAACTATGACTCAAAGAATAACCCAACTCGCCACCTTCGTGGAAAGATCCGGGACATTCTGGAGAAACGTGGCTCGGAATACCGCCAGGAAAAGAAAATCTTTTGAATAATTTTTTCAAACCATTTTCGTCTGGTGTAATTTCTGGATAGGTTTCTGAGTAAGTGCCTTCCAAATATGTGTTACCAACAAGCGCTGGACCACCGTGTCCCGGACCTGACACGTACACCATATCGAGATCGTATTTTTTGATCACACGATTCAAGTGAACATAAACAAAGTTTTGTCCTGGAGTAGTACCCCAATGTCCCAATCTTAGATTCTTAATATCATCTTTAGACAATGGTCTGCGAAGCAATGGATTATCTTTTAGATAGATCTGTCCAACTGCCATGTAATTGGCTGCACGCCAATACGCATCCATTTTCTGATAAAGTTCGGGGGTAAGATCCGAACCGTCCCATTTAAGTGTATTCTCCATGTTTATTTGATTTTATGGTTCTAGTATACATCTTGAGTGAACTCCAATGCGTTCTCTGCAAGAATTATTTCTTCATCTGTTTTAATTACGAATACTTTGATGGCACTGTGTTCTGTAGAAATAATCGTTTCGCTGCTATTGTTTTTTGCTTCGTCTAAAGCCAATCCCAGATAAGACAATTTTGTGCAAATGCGCTTTCTGATTTCGGGAGAATTTTCCCCAATGCCACCAGCAAAAACGATTGCGTTTATTCCTTCCAAAATTGCCGCGTAACTACCAATGTATTTGATCAGGTTGTAGCAAAAAAGATGGATGGCATCTTTGGCTTTTTCGTTCTCATTTTCTTGTTCCAACAAAGTGCGCATATCTCCGCTTGTTTCCGACAAACCCCAAAGCCCCGATTTGTGATTCAGCAATCCACGGACTCTTCGTGGTGGCATTTTTTCCTGACGGATAAGATGTAACAATATGCCCGGATCAATATCTCCACAACGAGTGCCCATCACCAATCCTGCGGTCGGTGTAAATCCCATACTGGTATCGATGCATTGTCCATTTTTGATGGCAGCGATGCTTGCGCCATTGCCGAGATGTGCAAAAATCATTTTTCCTGAGTTGGCTAATTCGGGTTGCATGGTTTTTAGTTGACGCAGCAAATAGGTGTACGACAAACCGTGAAAACCATAACGGCGGATACCATTTTCAAAATAAGAAATAGGCAGTGCATACATCTTGGCGACTTTCGGAAGATTGGCATGAAATGATGTATCAAAACTTGCTACTTGCGGTATGTTGGGAAAATGTTTTTTGAATATTTCGATTACTTTGATTGCCGCAGGCAAATGGTCTTCATCATAGTCGGTCCATGCCCGTAGTTCCTGCAACAGATCGTCATCAATCAATCTTGGAAGATGGTGGTGACCACCAAACACGATGCGGTGCCCTATGGCGGCCACATCTTCCATGCCGACGTACTTTTGCAAGTATTCCAATAGTTTCAAAGTGGATTGCGCGAAACTGGAACGATTGACTTTTTCGGATAGAAAACTTTTCCCGTCCGCCCATTTCATGTTCAAATGAGAATCATAGTCGCCGATACGGTCGATCTGTCCTTTGATTTCTAGTAAGAGTTCTTGATCATTGACAGCGTAAACCGCGAACTTAATACTCGAAGAGCCACCGTTTAATACCAGTACTTTTTTAGAGGTAATTTGCATAAACTATGTTTCTTGTCAAAAAATGTAGTTTATGCAATATACAATAAAAAAACGATTTGATTGTTTACTTAATTTGTTTTTTTGTAACTCAGAACCGCACCAACATTGAATACTATCCCGAATCCTAAAAGCCATAATAAATTGGTCTGAAGATTCGCCAAGCTGCTGTTTTTCAGAAATAGCATACGCATGGCTTCAACAAAATAGCGCAAAGGATTAAATAAGGTAAGTGTTTGCGCCCAATGCGGCATACTTGATATTGGTGTAAAAAATCCACTGAACAATATGAACAAAATGAAAAAGAAAAACAATGTAAGTATGGATTGCTGTTGACTTTCCGAATAATTGGAAATGATAATCCCAAATCCTGAAAACGACAATAGGAAAAGAAAAGAATACAGGTAAATATTCAAATAATTTCCATCTGGATATAAATCATACACGAGACCCGCAATAGGAATTCCTATAGTAAGCATCAACAAACCAATAATCCAAAATGGAATCATTTTGCCAAGGATAAAGTATAGTTTGGGAACAGGAGTTACATTGATCTGTTCTATCGTACCAATTTCTTTTTCGCGTACGATATTGCTGGCAGAAAGCAATCCACCCATCATACTTATCAAAATGACCAAGATTCCTGGAACCATGAATCGCTCATAACTCATGAAATCATTGTACCAGAAAAAGGGTTTTGTGGTAATACCTCCGACAGAAGCGTACTGCGTTGCAATGTCGACATTGTAGCTTTGCAGGATCTGCGAAAAGTACGATAAAGTAATACTCCCTTTCATTCCATTGAGCGCATCTATAGTCAAACTAAGTTTGGGTTTTTGTTGTCGTATAAGATCTGACTCGAACTTGGACGGAATCTCTAGGATAAGATCCGTTTTTCGGTTATCCATGCCTTTCATCGCCTGTGTATATGTACTTGGGTAGGACGTCAATTCGAAATATCCGCTAGATGTAATTTTTCGAACTAGGTCACGCGTAAGAGTGGAATGATCATGATCCACTACGGATAGTGAAATATTTTTCTGTTCGAAGCTCAATGCCATGGGCATTACCAGCAATTGAAAAGCCGGCATCAAAAGAATTACCCAAAACATAATTTTGTTTCTGAGTATCTGCATAAATTCCTTGTACAGTAAAAAGGGGAGAACTCTCATAATCTTTGTTTAAACAACTTAACACTCGCAAACAGTAAGCCTACTGCCATTAATAACATTGCACCAATAGGCTTGAGTACAGCCTGTAGTCCCAATCCTTTTATCATTACATCTCGCATTGCCTCTATAAACCATTTTGCGGGAACCAAATCCGCAATCCATTGTAAAAACTTTGGGGCACTCTCTAGGGGAAATATCATACCTGTCAATATAATGGAAGGTAACATCAATCCTAGTAAGGACGAGACTACCGCTAACTCCTGTGTATTGGTAACTGCAGAGATGAGTAATCCCAACAATAAGGAAGTAAAGGTGAATATGATACACAAAAGAAAAATCAATGCTAAACTTCC
>QFOI01000212.1 GCA_003241175.1 Pseudopedobacter saltans | reverse complement strand
CCTGAGTAGGGCTTTCAGAATTCCACCCCCCTTCAACTAAAGTGTATAGTGCACTTAGATCGGAGCCGTAATTAGGATAAGAATATGCTACTTCAAACAATACTTCTCCTTGCCTATTCGCCGCCCCCTGATTTTTTTCCCAAAAAAGCCCTTCATAATCAGGAGATAACTTATACTGATTTAATCCTATAATTGTTTGAGCATCAGCCGCAGCCGCAGCATAATACTTAGAGGCAGTAGAGACATCTACAGCTCCCTTTTCTGTAACGCCATCAGCCATACCATTAGCTTTCAAACCCGCACAGAAAAGTTCTAGTCTTGCTTTTAACAAAAGTGCGGCGCCTTTTGTAGCTCGAGCAGCATCATTTTTATCTATTGTGTTAGGCAATATGTCAATTACGTCCGTCAATTCACTTAAACAAAACTGAACGATTGAATCACCAGAACTTCTCGGAATTTTTGCTTCATCTCCATTATTTAAAGGATTTGTAACTAAAGGAACACCTCCCCAAAACATGTACTTACGCGCATAATCAAAAGCACGAAGAAATCTCACTTCCGCTTTCCATTGAGCTTTCAGTGATGCGTCCATCTGCACCGCATCAATATTCGCCAAGAATGTATTATCAGAAGCAATACCTGTATAAGGAAAATAGGTTCTGTAAAAGTCAGCATACTTCCCAGTCAACGCTGCCGTAATAGTTCCTAGCGGAATAAAAAATGACAGCTGATTAGTAAAGCCACAATATGCATTGTCTGTAATATCGTCTAAGAAATAATTGTTTCCCCCTTCAAATTGTCCTCCTAAATTAGTCAGAGCATAACAAGCTGACAAGCTACTCATCGCAGCACTTTGAGAAGTAAAAAAGGTTTTCGATGAATAGGCGTCTGTAGGAGATAGATCCATCTTGGAACAAGAATATATTACCAAGGAAAAAAAACTTATTATTAATATTTTATTCATTTTAATGGTATTTTAAAGTGAGACATTCACGCCCAATGTGTAAATCTTGACCAGTGGATAACCTGCGGTAGCACTACTAATTTCCGGATCAATGCCTAAGGCCCTTGGCAACTTAGACCAAGTGAACAAGTTCTGACCAGATGCATAAATCCTCAAGTTTTTCATATGTATTTTTTGCAAATAGCCGCTTGGCAGATCATAATAAAACTGCAAATTTTTTAAGCGAACATAAGAGCTATTAAACAAAAACATTGTGGACGGATAAGTAGTATTGATTGTGTTAGAGACAGACACGCGCGGCAATCTAGTGTTGTAATTATCAGGATTAATGAGTGGGTTGTAAGAGTTTTGAATAGTCCAGTCTGTAATACTGTATCCGGTATTGAATCCATACCCAACGCTAGCGCCTAGATATTTATAGTAATCAGCAGCTCCTTGCAACATACCTGCAATACCTACATTCTTATAATTAAAGTCAAAGTTAAGCCCGAATAGATGTTTAGGCACTCCGGATTTATTAATCATCACTTTATCTGCGGCTGTAATTTTGTTATCTCCAGTCATGTCTTTAATACGCTGGTCACCCCATTTCTGACCTGTTAAGATCGGGTCCTGCGATTGTTGATTGACATACTCATCTTTGGTCAGCAAACCATCGCTTTCATAAAGATAAAACGTACTGAGAGGGCTACCCACTTGCAAACTATAAGTAGAGCGTAGATCCAATCCTCCTAAATCCAAAATTTTACTCGTGATATAGGAATAATTGGCATTCAGGCTATACCCAAACCCAGTCTTACTGGCGCTTGAATATCCAAAGGCTACTTCAATACCTCTATTATGCATGCTTCCCAAGTTCGCCGCAAACGCAGCCTGACTACCTACTCCTACTGAACCTTGCACTCCGTTAACATCCGAAATGGGTTTAGGAAAAAGCATTCTATTTGTCCTTTTGTTAAAATATCCAATAGAATACGTCAATTTAGGAACAAACAATGAGCCTTCGATTGCAATATCTGTAACAATCGTTCTTTCCCACCTAAGTGTGTTGTTAGGGTTTTGTACCAATGAAAACGCATTATAAATCGTTCCGTCAAAAACAGATTGCAGATTGTATCCCAAACCATTGGAACGGATAGCGCCTATAATACTATTATAACTATAGTATTTATTATTATTGTCGGCTCCAGAATAGTTATCCAAAACTCCAGCATTGCCCAACATCCCGTAACTTGCCCTTAGTTTCAACTCTGGAAATATGTGCTTCAAATTCGTCCAAAAATTTTCTTCTGAGACCCTCCAGCCCAATGCCATGGAAGGAAAAACATCTGTATTCTGACTCGGTGTCAAACGAGAAGAAGCATCTCTCCTAAAGTTAAATTCTGCCATATATCTTTGATCAAAATCATAGTTAAAACGACCAAAAAAACCATTTAATATCGATTTGTATTGTGCGCTACTATTTGTCTGTGTCGTGGGGTCACCTAATGGCATGCTACCAGAGCTATTATTAATGAAATTGCTTCTCGACAGAGTAGAGCTATTATAGTTTTCTATTAATTTCTCCCAGCCTACGATTGCATCAAAATGATGTTTTTGTATTGTCTTGTTATAGGACAATATCGCATTTTGTGTAATATTTCTATCCCAATAATTAGACATGGTAGACATATTAGGGCCTGTCGTTGTTCCATTGTACCATTCTAATGCATTTTGGAACAACGAAGTAGAATTGAATGTATAATTTACTCCCAAAGTGTATTTCAATGTCAAATTCTCCCATATATTATAGGCTGTACTGGCATTAACCAATACATTGTTTGTTGTCGGATTATTGTATCCACCCTCTTCTGCCTGTCTTACCGGATTGCGTGTATCATTTGTAGAAGTAATATTCCAACTACCATCATACAACTTAATAGAATCAACTGGCCTTTGCCTATTTATGGCGCTAATGATAGATCCAAGATTACCAACAGCCTTAGAAGATGGTTCATAACGATTATCGCTGACTAGACCAGCTGATAGGTTAGCTGTAAAACGTTTGTATTTCAGTTCATTATTCGTACGTATGGAATAACGTTTGTAATTTGTATTGGCAACTTTTCCATTTTGTTCTAGAAAACCGAAAGACAATGTACTTCTTAAAGTTAGATCTCCCTGACTGATCCCACCCGCTATATTGACATAATGGGATTGTGTAAAGCCGTTGTTACCTTCAAATAATGCTTTTCGCCAATCAGTACTTGCCACTTTACCTGATTTCCAGCCATTTAACTGGTCTAGGGTAAATATCATTTTGGATGAGTCAAAGTTTAGACTTGTTGGTTTGATTATATCATACATAGTTGCCTCGTTGAAAGCATTGGCATAATTATATGCATCTGCCTCCTTTAATAACCCTGTTGGTTGTTGCCAACCTACATAGCCAGAATAATCAATTGAAAGCCTTCCTAATTTACCTTTTTTAGTAGTCACTAATATAACACCATTAGCTGCTCTAGCCCCATAAAGAGAAGAAGCAGAAGCATCTTTCAATATAGAGACAGAAGCAACATCGTTGGGATCAAGCATAGTCAAACTTCCTGGCATCCCATCAACAATCACTAATATATTAGTACCACTCATGATGGAACCGATGCCTCTAATATTGATAGATGGTGCTATGCCAGGCTGTCCTGAGCTTGAAACAATATTCAGACCTGGAGCCTGCCCTTGTAATGCAGAGGCCACATTATTTACAGGTCTATTCTTTATTAAACTCTCATCAACCACTGATATAGACTCGACCAACGTCTTCTTTTGTTTGTTCCCAAATGCCACTACTACTACTTCTCCAAGCTTGTCGTCCGAATGACTATTAAGCAGAGTCATGGAGTATTGAGTTCTGTCATCTATCACAAGATTTTGAGTAATGTACCCAAGACGACTTATCACCAAAGTATCTCCCTTTTCAACATTCAAATTAAAGTTGCCATTCTTATCGGTTAAAACTCCCTTCTTGGTTCGTTGAACAACCACAGATACATCTTCTAAAGGTCTACTTGCGGAATCATAAACGACTCCATAAATGGGTGATTCTATAACTTGTGAACTTCTGTTTTGAGAGATTGCATTAATCGGGTTCAAAAAAAAACAACCCATTATCGCAAATCCAATACAAAAACAAAACCAACCTTTAATAACTTTACTGTGAAACATCATATTCCGAATGAACATTGACGCTTTAATCAAATTAATCATACTGCATTGTTATTTTGCTTAAATAATTTAGAAGGGAGGAGGGGAAAAGAACCTTAATAGCCTCTTTCGACACTAAAAGTAGGTAATGTGAAATTCAAATATAAGCGCAAACGTTTGCAGTAAATAATTGTAACAAGACACTGAGAATACTAGGCATATAAAACAGTAGAGGACACTTATTACAAGTGTCCTCTACTGTTCATCTATTTACTTTTATAAACTATTCCCACTCAATAGTAGCGGGCGGTTTGCTACTTATATCATAAACAACGCGGTTAATGCCTTTTACATTGTTGATAATTTCATTGGAAACGAACGCCAAGAAATCATAAGGTAAATGCGCCCAATCTGCCGTCATACCGTCAACAGACGTTACGGCACGGAGAGCAACTGTAGATTCGTAAGTACGTTCATCACCCATTACACCAACACTTTTTATTGGCAATAATATTGTTCCAGCTTGCCAAACTTCATCATATAGTTTAAAGTCTTTCAAAGCTTTTGTATAGTGATAATCTGCATTTTGAAGCAGTTCAACTTTTTCTGGTGTGATGTCTCCCAATATGCGAATACCTAGACCTGGACCTGGGAACGGGTGTCGAAAAAGTAGGTCGTGAGGTATACCTAGTTCCACTCCTACCCTACGCACTTCATCTTTAAATAAATAACGCAGAGGTTCTACTAATTTGAGGTTCATGTCAGCGGGAAGTCCACCTACGTTATGATGAGATTTAATGGTAACAGAAGGCCCGTTGACACTTGTACTTTCTATAACATCAGGGTAAATAGTTCCCTGACCTAAAAAGCTTGCTTCTTTCACCAATAGTGCTTCATCATGAAAAACATCTATGAATGTTTTTCCGATTACCTTACGTTTAGCTTCTGGATCCGTGACACCATCCAAACCTTTATAAAAAAGATCTTTTGCATCCACTCCTTTGACGTTGAGGTCTAGTTGCGCATATATTTTCAATACATCTTCAAATTCGTTTTTGCGTAACAATCCATTGTCTACAAATATGCCATGCAACCTGTCGCCAATAGCTTTACTTATCAAAGTTGCTGCAACCGTACTGTCAACACCTCCACTCAAAGCCATGATAACGTGAGCGTCACCGATCTCAGTTTTAAGACGTTCGACGGTTTCTTGTACAAATGAAGCGGGAGTCCAATCCTGATGACAACCACAAACTTCCACCAAGAAATTTTTGATCAATGCTTTTCCATCTGTGGAATGATATACTTCGGGATGAAATTGCAAACCATACAATGGTTTAGTATCTGAAGTTGCTTTCTTAAAAGCCGCAACAGGTATACTTTGAGTAGTGGCCAATATTTCAAAATCTTGTGGTAATTCTTTAATAGAATCACTGTGGCTCATCCAGACTTGCGATCCCTCAGCGACACCTTCGAAAAAAGGATCCATCTTTTCTAAGTGAAGATGAGCACGGCCATATTCACGCTTATTAGACTTACCTACACTTCCGCCAAATCTTTTTGCTGTCAGCTGTGCACCATAACAAACGCCAAGTACAGGAACTTTAGCAACCATTGCCTGAATATCGACATCTGGCGCTCCTTCGTCATTGACACTGCAAGGGGATCCACTCAATATGATTCCCTTCAAGGAATCGTCCATATCAAAAGATTTGTGGAAAGGGATAATTTCACAATACACATTGGCCTCACGCACAGCTCTTGCTATCAGCTGGGTATATTGGCTTCCGAAATCAAGTATAAGAATTCTTTCAGTCATAACCATTTTGTTTAACAGGCGGTAAAGTATAAACGAAAAAGCCCCGCTAATATGGCGGGGCAAATATCTTTGTCCAACTTATTGAATTGCATTAAACCTAATTAAGCAGTTTTCAAAGAAGTTTTTCTTGCAAGTTTGCTCTTCAAGTTATTTGCTTTATTCTTATGAATAACACCTCTCTTAGCCAATTTGTCAATCATAGAAACTGTCAAAGGAAGTTTTTCATCATAAGCTTTATCATCGCTAGCAACAGCTTTCAAATCACGTATTGCATTACGTGTTGTCTTGCCATAGTAACGGTTACGATCTCTGCGTTTTGCAGCTTGACGTGTATCTTTTTTGGTAGCTTTATGATTTGCCATGAACTTTTAATTTTTCGGACGGCAAA
>QFOI01000211.1 GCA_003241175.1 Pseudopedobacter saltans | reverse complement strand
GAAAATAATTAGAGAAAATAAGAGATTGCTTCGTCATTCTTCCTCGCAATGACGGACATTTTTGTTGAAATGCGATAGCAGTCAAACGTCATTGCGAACAAAGTGAAGCAATCTAAGTACCGAATTAATGAAAAAAATCTCTAAATGCACAACGGGTTAAATATAATATATTAAAACTTACTAATTTTCCCCTTTGATGTAATTTTCAATATCAAAGCATCATAACCGTCAGTGACTCTAGCATAGTAAACAAGTTCTTTATCCATTCCTTTTTCCTCAATCAAATCTGTCATTCCCCATCCAGCATAGTCTTTATCTAATTTGTCCAATGCAACTTTTGGCAACTCATTTCTATTTTTTAACATACGAGTCGTAGAAACAAGACTTCCTTGTTCGTCAAAAAAGGCTTTCATTTTATAACCTTCTTTGGTGAAAGAAGCCACATTGAAATTTCCAGAAGTACTCCAAACCATCTTGGAAGAATTACTGTGTACATAAGAACTTACAGAATCATCTTTGTCATCTTTAGCATCAGATGATTTTGCAGAAACTTGTAGAGAGATAGCAATAAACGCAGCGGCGATAATAAATAGCTTTTTCATAATTATTTTTTTTGTTTTGTTATTATTTAAATTTCTTAAACAAATATAGAACTATGTATTACATAGTAGCATGTATTATATTTTAATGGTTTTAATCCATGATAAATGGTAAAAGAACTATTTGACAATTTAAATCCTAGAAAACTTACGCGCGTTTGGTTATTCTATTTTTAATAAAGACGTTGGATTTCCAAAAAGTTGCAAGACAAAACTAAAATAATGGATCATTAATAATAGTTTAACAGTATTACTATTATGTAACCATTTTATATAACATATAAAACATCTGTATTTCAATAACTTATGAAAAAAATAATATTTTTCAGAAAAAGAAAAGCCGGAAAACGAATTAACGCTATCCGGCTTTATTTATGCCAATATATTAATTAAGCTACTATTCTTCGATAAACGTCAATAAGTCTTTATTGATGGTTGGCGCTTCTGTCGTTGGCATTCCATGAGGGAAACCAGGATAAGTGATCAATTTTCCATTTTTCAAAAGTTTGGCGGATTTTACGCCTGCATTTTCGTAAGGAACAATTTGGTCGTCTTCTCCATGTAACACTAAAACGGGGATTTCAACTGCTTTCAAATCGTCACGAAAATCCGTTTCAGAAAAAGCTTTGATACCTTCATAATGTGCAACGATACCGCCCATCATACCTTGTCTCCACCAATTTCTTTGAATCCCTTCTTTTACATCCGCACCTTCTCTGTTATAGCCATAGAAAGGGAAAGTCAAATCAATATAAAACTGATTTCTATTGTGTAAAGTTTGGTCCCTGATATTATCGAAAACCTCGATAGGCACACCATCTGGGTTCGTTTCATTTTTCACCATAATTGGCGGAACCGCACTTATCAAAACCGCTTTTTTGGCACGACCGTTCGCATATTTATTTACATAACGAATCACTTCACCACCGCCCGTAGAATGTCCAATATGAACTACATCCGTCAATCCAAGAAAATCGATCAATTCCGCCGCATCGGAAGCGTATTGTTCGATATTGTGGCCATAAATATTTTGACTAGAACGTCCGTGTCCTCTTCTATCGTGCGTTACAACTCTATATCCTTTTTGCAAGAAAAAGATAACTTGTGCGTCCCAATCGTCAGAAGACAAAGGCCATCCGTGGTGAAACATCAATACTGGACCTTGTCCTTGGTCTTTGTAAAAAATTTCTGTACCGTCTTTTAATGTAAGAAAACTCATGGTTTTTGTTTTTAGTCGTTTATTAAAATTTATAATGTCTATAAGTACGTTAGGAAACAGTTGTATTTTCTCTGATAACGTCTAACAAGTCTTCGGCTCCACCATTGAATTTTTGCCCGTTGATGTAGAATGTTGGAGTGCCATTAACGCCACTACGCACGCCACTTTCAAAGTCGTTATCCACTTTTGCATTGACAGCATCTGAATCAATATCATTTTCAAATGCTTTTTTATCCAAACCTAACTCTCCTGCGAGTTTCAGTAAAAATGCAGGACTCAAAGAATCTTGGTTTTCGTAAATAGCGTCGTGCATTTCCCAAAATTTTCCTTGCAGGTTCGCCGCTTCTGCTGCCAAAGCTGCGGGTCTAGCCATTGGATGCATTTCGGATAATGGGAAATTTCGGAACACAAATTTTAATGCAGTTCCATATTCATTCAATATCTCTTTCAATATCGGATAAGCGGCACCACAATAAGGACATTGATAGTCGCCATATTCAACTATTACTAGGTTTGCGCCATCCTTTCCTGTAGAATGGTCTTGATGATTTACAGCTGGTTTAAGCATGGTTATTTGTTTTTAAGTTTTTCTAATGCATCCAATATGCCATCGGCGCCCGGATTGATTGCTTCGGGAGAAAGATAGCTCCATGCTATCACGCCATTTTTGTCAATAACAAAAAGAGCTCTTTCACATTCGCCCTCTTTTTCATTATATACGCCGTAAGCTTTTGCGACAGCACCTTTTTCTTCAAAATCAGCCAATAATGGAAAATGCAAATTCCGTGATTGTGTAAATGCCATATGGCACCACTTGCTATCTACTGATATTCCTAAAATTTGTGCATTGTATTCTTTAAAGAATTTGAGCATTTCATTGTAGAGTGCCATTTCATCACTGCACACCGGACTCCAGTCGGCAGGATAAAAAGCGAGAATAACGTTTTGACCCTTCAATTCTGAAAGTGTGATTTTTTGGTCGGGCGTTGCATACAATGTAAAATCCGGGGCAATAGTATCTTTTTCTAACATATAAAGTGTTTTAATTGGTTGTTTTTAAAGTAGAAATTGCAGAGATGATTCCTGTTCCTGCGGTTTCGAAAAAAGCTGGACCTGCCAATAGCGTTATTTTCTTTATGGGTTTGACTTTTGACATATTTTTTTCTTTTAGAAATGTCTGTGTTCGATAAGCTTTTACCGCACCTGTAACACCATATCCTGCGACATCGGCAGTTGGAGAATCGATTCCTGCATCTTTCAAATCACTTGCAAATGCATATTCTGTAACGCCTAATCTTAAAGCTTCTTCCATCCCAACAGTCGCAACTTGTAACATCAAGTCTGGCTTGAATTTGTTCCTATCACCTAAACCAATAAGCAATAGTTGTTTGGCTCCAATAGTATGTGCCGGCGGCGTAATCAATAAAGTTTCCAAAGAATGTCCGGAAAATTTTCCACTCTTTCTCAATTCCGTAATAAGACCATTCAAACTTTTATCCAAATGAACCATACCATTCACCGCTTCCGGTAATGCCGGTGGAGATTTGAAAATATCACCTTCCGTATATTCGAATACACAGGCAATCTGCAATGGTGTTACTTCCGTGGAAGGACCTTCTACTTTGCCTTCTATGTCAATATCATCAACAGTTCCCCATATTTTAGATGTGCCTATTTTGCTTTGTGCAAAAGACAAATTAAAAGACAGTAAACAAAGTACAAATAAGGAACAATAAGGGCGACTTATCGAAAGCTTTTTCATTTAGAGTAACGTTTAATTTTTGGGTTGAATGAACAACTTCTTAGTGGGGAATTTTTCGATTTCGCCTTCTGCCAAAGCCAAATTTGTTGTGACTACATCTTGAGGATTTCCTGCCAACCATTCGCTTAAATCAATCGATTCATAAACGCCATTATTGAAACCAATCAATATTTTACAAACGGTATCTCCTGTATTTTTGATATAGTGACCAGCACCCATCGGAACATATCCAACATCACCAGCATTGAACTGCTCCGTCACAACTGTACTTTCTGCAAGAAACACAGAAACTTCTGCTTGACCTGTGATAAAATATTGCCATTCATCCGCATTGGGATGCCAATGCATTTCACGGAAAGCTCCTGGTTGCAACTCAATAATAGAACCTGCCATTGTCGTACTTATTGGAAATTCTTTACTCGAAACCAAACGCTGCAAACCGCCACCAGGTATGACTCTTGGCTGTTGGGCGTGCAATGGATAACGATGCATACTTGTTAACTGAATATCGGATGCATCGGGCCTAGCGGTGGCTAATACGGATGATTCATCAGGTACGGGACCAGCAGCAAAATAAACTTCCTTTTGTGGTAATGCAGCGACTTGTTCCTTAGTCAAATTAAGATTTTGACAAACGATTTCTGGAGGCATACTTGAAATAAAATCAGTTACACTAAATGTATGATCCTCAGAAAAATTACCATTATCAAAAATCAATATAAAATGACATTCCTCCGTTCCGGTAGCTTGAATGGAATGTCCATATCCTTTTGGAAAATACCAGACATCACCCGGATCAAAATTGTCTATGTAACTCTTGCCGTCTGGGTGAATAATCGTCGTACGAACTGTACCTGAAATCATATAAGCCCATTCGGCCGCATTGGCGTGCCAATGTAATTCACGCATAGTTCCTGGTTGTAATCGCATAGATACACCAGCAATTCCGATTGAAGCTGGAAAATCTTTTACAGATGCACCTCTTGTTGTACCTCCGTTTCCGACTCTTGGTTTTTGTTTTTCCAATTCGTATTTGAAACTTCTAACTTCAATACCCATAGTGTTTTTTATTTAAGTTAATCGTGGTTCAGTTTTGACGCTTATAATTGATTAAAGTTAAACTAATATGGCACAAAAAAGTGAGTATAACAATTCTTTAATATTCTCCATTTTGATTTACCTTCTTTCCTCGTAAGCGCCAACTTCATATAAGGCAACATTGCCTTTTCCCTTTTCCATATTTAACTTAATTTTTTGTCCAATGGAAGTTTCAAAACGGAAAATAGTTATTCTTCCTTGTTTGCTTGGAACAGCATTGAGAAGTAACCATTTTCCATCTTTGAAATAAGAAATTGAATAGTTTCCTTTATAAGAATTGTTTCCAGTAACTACAATACAATTAAAAGATTTTTCTCTTTCAAAATTTATTTCATACCATATATCGCCACTCGTTTTAGTATTAGCGGACCAAGCTGAACCGAAATCATCATCATTCGCAAAATCCATGATATTCATATCGTCACTCCAACTACTATGGCTCAAGACATGCTTAGAAATATTTTGAGCGACTATGGGCGCTTCATATTTGGGCAGTTCGGTATAAGGACTCTTTTTATTGTAAATTTTACCAATTTCCTTTAATGCATCTAACGCATTTTGATCAATAAGACCATTGGCATTGGGAGCAACATTCAACATAAAATTACAATAGGCATCATTGTAAGGCATGATGAATTTTTGTACTAAATCTTGTACAGTTTTGACAGGTGTTGTAGGAAATGACTTTTTCCAAAACCAATTTTGCTGCAAAGGAAGACAAGCCATGGCGGGAAGCTTGTTGCGTTCTTTTGAAATAAATTGTCCAGCTCCTTGTTCGTATGATTTGATATCAGTATAGAAAAGTGCATCACCTGGATATTTAGCAGAATTTAAATCCATTACTAAACATTTTGGTTGCAAGGATTTGATTAGATAATAGATATCATTAAAAGGTACATCATCATAGGAAATCCTTGACCACGGGGCATCCCAGCCATCGATAACCAGTGCGTCAATATCGCCATAATTAGTAAGCAATTCCGTTAATTGCTGCTTTATCATTTCTATTTTCTCTTGCGTAATACTATGCGGACGGATGCCGTTATGCATATCCAATATCGAATAGTAAAGCATCACATGCAAACCATTTTTCCGAAAAGCATTGACAAATTCCTTGACAACATCTTTGTGAAGTGGCGTATTCATTACATTGTAAGACGTAGTTTTCGTATCCCAAATAGGAAACCCACTATGATGCTTGGTTGTCAAACATCCATAAGTCATATTGGCAGACTTAGCCGCTTTCGCCCATTGGTCTGGATTAAAATTAACAGATTTGAATAAATCCAATGGTGCATCTGGATCTGACCAATCCTGATCCATAAATGTGGGCATACCATAATGTATGAACATCCCGAAACCTAAATTGACAAAGTTCAGCTGCTGTTCTTTTAATAACTCATTTGAAAATACCTTTTGTGCATTTGCCTTTTGCATAAAACACAACATTGCAATAAGAAATACACGAAACACTTTGGTCATCATGATAAATTTATTTGCAACAAATTTAGATATATAGACTTGACAACATGCCTAACAGATGCTTAACAATGCCTAATATTGCCTTAATGAAAGGATAGAATGTAGAATAATAGTAATTTTAATTTTGATGAGTAAAAAGGCAAAAAATATATACCCTTGGTTGGCTGTTAGCTGCTTTGTAATATTGAGTTTATTGATAAGTTTTCTTGTT
>QFOI01000210.1 GCA_003241175.1 Pseudopedobacter saltans | reverse complement strand
TTACGACGCCGTCGCCTTCGAAAACCAGTAAATGATCCACTAGGCGATCCATGAAATAACGGTCATGCGAAACAATCAATACACAGCCTGGATATTCCAACAAGAATTTTTCCAATACAGCCAAAGTCGGCAAATCCAAGTCATTGGTCGGTTCGTCCAATATAAGAAAATTGGGATTTCGGAAAAGAATCGTCAACAACTGTAAGCGTTTCTTTTCACCACCGCTCAGCTTATCCAAAAAAGTATATTGTTTCTCTGGAGTAAAAAGGAAAAGTTCCAAAAACTGGGAGGCACTTAGACTTCCACCCTTTGCTAAAGGAAAACTCTCCGCAAAAGATTTTACGTATTCAATAACACGAACATTCTCTTTTATCTCCAAACCCGTCTGTGAAAAATTGCCAAATACAATCGTCTCTCCTACGTTGAGTTTACCGCTATCCAATGGTTCTAATTCTTGTAGAATATTGACGAATGTCGATTTGCCGACACCGTTTTTTCCAATTACGCCAACACGCTCGCCTTTGTTAAATGTATAGTCAAAACCATTGAGGATAATTTTATCACCAAATTTTTTATAGGCCTTTTTCAATTCGATAATCTTCCCTCCTAACCTATTCATCTTTACGTCTAGTTGTAAGTCCGTATCCATCACCTTATTCTTGGCACGAGCTTCCACTTCGTAGAAATTGTCCTGTCGCGCTCGACTTTTAGTGCCTCGTGCACGAGGTTGTTTTCGCATCCATTCCAATTCCCGGCGGTATTCGTTTTTAGCTTTATCAATGCTGGCTAGTTCATTTTCAATCCGCATGGATTTCTTTTCCAAATAACTTTCATAGTCTCCGCGATAGACAAACATTTCTGACTGTTCGAGTTCCCAAATAGTATTGGTAACCGCATCCAAAAAATAGCGATCGTGCGTAACTAACAACAAAGTCAGTTTTGCTTGATTGAGATAGTTTTCCAACCATTCCACCATGCCCACATCCAAATGGTTGGTAGGTTCATCCATGATCAAAAATGTGTTTCTGTTTTCCAGTCCGATATCCACCAAAGTACGAGCGAGTGCAACTCTTTTGCGTTGACCACCACTTAAGTTTTTGACAATGGCATTGAAATTAGTGATCTGCAATTTTCCCATGATCTGCTTGACATTGGATTCAAAATCCCAAGCGCCGAGTTCATCGATCCGCACGATAAGGTCACTCATTTTTTCGACGTCTTCTTTCTCAATGGCATCCTCATACTCACGTATGACTTCCACATTGGGATGACTACTGTGTAGGATATTTTCCAAAACAGTTTTGTCTTCGTCAAAAGTCGGATTCTGCTCAAAAAAAGCGACAGAAACGTCTTTGTTGATCCATATTTTACCTTCATCGGCTGTTTCCAAACCAGCTAGTATTCTCAACATGGTGGTTTTCCCTACACCATTTCGCGCGATGATAGCGATCTTGTCGCCTTCATTAATATTGAAAGAGATATTTTTAAAACACGGAGTTATCCCAAAACTTTTGGTAAGATTCTCTACTGAAACGTAATGCATGCGGCAAAGATAGTCTACCCAAAAAACTTTTATTAAAAAAGCTTTCCATTATTAAACATTTGTTTAATTTACGTAGATTTGCCTTGCATGATATTTGCTTTATTTGATATTTAAATCATTAAACTAAATGAATATGAACGATCATAGTACAATCAAAGGACTTATTCAAGACCAAGGTTTTCTTCCTCTTTACTTTTACAAAAACAAGGAAACCAACAAGAAGATTTTGGATTTAGTTTATAGTAAAGGTGTACGTATTATTGAGTTTGCATTGAGAGGAGAAGGTATGCTAGAGGTTCTTAGAGATCTTATTGCCTACAAAAATGAAAAATATCCTGATTTTTATATTGGAGTGGGAACTGTGAAAAGTCCAGAAGACGTATTGGAAGTTGCCCAATTAGACATTGCGTTTATCAGTAGTCCGGGTATGGATCCAGCCATCGGAAAAGTTGCCGAAGAAAACAATGCTATCTGGATGCCAGGTTGCATGACGATCACGGAAATCATGATGGCAGAAAGACATGGAGCAAAAGTTGTCAAACTATGCCCTGCAGCATTGTTGACATCGAGTTTCCTAGTTGGGGTAAAAGATATTTTCCCGAACCTTACTTTCATACCAATGGGCGGCATAGAACCTCACAAAAATGAAATAGGACCATGGTTTGACGCAGGCGCCATTGCGGTAAGTATCGGAAGCAGACTTTTGGGCAAAACGTTGTTGGACAACGAAGCCTACGATGTTATAGAAACAAGATTGATACAGTTGATTTCCATGATCAACTCTATGAAAAAGTACAAACTAGAAGAGGCGAAAGAGCTGGAATTATTGCATAAAAAAGCTTCCAACGTTTAAGAACCATAGATAAATGATAAAAGACTTTGACCAAAAGTTGGCGCACCTAATCGAAGAAGCCATAAGGGAAGATGTAGGTACCGGCGATCAATCCACCTTGTGTTGTATCCCTAAAGATCAAGTCGGGAAAGCCGTACTCAAAATCAAACAGGATGGCATATTGGCAGGTGTTGATGTTGCCCAGAAAATATTTTGCCATTTATATCCTGCTTCCGAATTTGTATTTTTCAAAAAAGATGGCGAAAGCATGAAAATCGGTGAAAAAGCTTTTGAAGTAAAAGCAACAACACCTATTATATTGGAGGCTGAACGTCTTGTGTTGAATTGCATGCAAAGGATGAGTGGCATTGCAACACTAACACGTAGATACGTGGATCTTTTAGACGGTTATCACACCAAAGTATTGGATACTAGAAAAACAACCCCCAATTTTCGACTATTGGAAAAAGAGGCTGTTCGTATTGGAGGTGGAACTAATCATCGGTTTGGATTGTACGATATGATCATGTTGAAAGACAATCATATTGACTTTTGTGGAGGTATCGCAAAGGCAATCAACAAAGCACACGACTATGTTATTTCCAATAATATGAACATCAAAATCGAAGTGGAAACACGTAGTTTGGAAGATGTAAAAACCGTATTGAAAGAAGGACAAGATAAGGTTTTTCGTATCATGTTGGATAACTTTATGCCAGCTTTAGTGAAAGAGGCTGTTCAGATGATTGACAAACAATTTGAAACGGAAGCTAGCGGAGGTATCAACCTGCAAACGGTGCAATCATATGCTGAAAGCGGAGTTGACTATGTTAGTGTCGGCGGATTGATCCATCAGGCACAGAGTTTGGATTTAAGCCTTAAAGCAATTTGATAAAAAATGGCAAATAAAAATAAATCTGATAGGAACGGTTTTGTCTACAGTACAGATCCAAATTTTAAATTTGAACAGGAAGATGAAAATATCGAAACATTGAAACCTTCCGAACAAAAACTGAGAGTCTGGCTGGATACCAAAATAAAAGGTGGAAAAACGGCTACGGTAGTCAAAGATTTTATCGGGCAAGAGGTCGACATGAATGATTTGGGTAAAAAACTCAAAACGCATTGTGGAACTGGTGGCAATGTCAAAGATGGCGAAATTATCATCCAAGGTGACCAACGAGAAAAAGTATTGCAATGGCTATTGAAAAATGGCTATTCCAATAGTAAGAAGGCTGGATAGAAAAAGTGAATCATAAAAAAATCCCATTCAAAATTGAATGGGATTTTTTTATGATTCTAGTCTTTTCTTTATCAACTATGCATGTTCGCCAGTAGAATCATCCAATACCGCTGCACGGATATATTCAGAATTTAAACGTGCGATATTGGTGATGGAAATTCCTTTAGGACAAGTTGCTTCACAAGCACCAGTTGCTGTACAAGCACCGAAACCTTCTTTATCCATCTGTGCAATCATGTCGAAAACACGAGATTTACGTTCTGGATCACCTTGTGGCAACAAAGCCAATTGAGAAACTTTTGCACTTACGAAAAGTAACGCCGAACTGTTTTTACAAGCGGCTACACAAGCGCCACAACCGATACAAGCCGCAGACGCAAATGCTTCGTCCGCTTTTTTCTTTTCGATGGGGATATTGTTGGCATCTTGAGGATTTCCGGTATTGATGGAAATATAACCACCAGCTTCGATAATGCGATCAAATGCACCACGATCAACAATCAAATCTTTGATTACAGGAAATGCTTTTGCTCTCCAAGGTTCTACAACTATAGTATCACCATCTTTGAAAGCGCGCATGTGCAACTGACAAGTCGTGTTTTGTGTCCAAGGTCCGTGTGGTTTACCATCAATATACATAGAACACATACCGCAAATACCTTCACGGCAATCATGGTCAAATGCTATAGGCTCTTTACCATCTGTTACAAGCTGTTCATTCAATACATCGAACATTTCCAAAAAAGACATTTCTGATGAAATATTTGCTACTTGGAATGTTTCAAAATTTCCACTTGCTTCTTTGTTTGCCTGACGCCATACTTTCAGCGTCAAATTCATATTGTAATGTTCCATGGTTCTTTTAATTTGATGATTTGATAATAAGATAATTTGGTAATTAAATCCCACTTTTCAAATCCATGTAACTAATTTATTTTTTACTTGAGGAAAGAATCTTCGAAATTATTTTGTGAATAATGGTCAAATCTATCAACAACTGATTACAAGTTTCAATCTTGTAACAATCTCGACACAACATTAACCAATACTCTGTTTCATCAGCTTCCTTCGCTGCAATTTTAAACTTGTGAATAAAATCCGATTTACTTTCTGCGTTTTGAGCCTCTCTAATATTAGCACCTATTGAAGTACCCGATTTTAGTAATTGATTAGAAATAACAAATTTCTTTTTTTCAAATAGTTCTTCTGTTAAAATGATAATAGATTTTGCAAACGTGTAACTTAATTCAACTATAAGATTACTTTTATCTGTTTGCATGATAATCACATTATCAAATCATCAAATCAATTAATTACCAAATTACTTATAGTTTCTAGTAGTTGGCTTGATGACTTCATATACCAAAGGATCTTTATGTAGCTCTTCACCTAGAAGACCATTTGATTGTTCGCCTGTAAATTCCCAAGCAGAAACATACATAAATTGATCATCATGACGCAATGCTTCTCCATCTGGAGTTTGAGACTCTTCGCGGAAGTGTCCACCACAACTTTCAGCACGATCCAAAGCATCTTTACACATCAACTCACCTAGTTCAATAAAGTCAATCACACGACCCGCTTTTTCCAATTCAGGATTCAATTCTTTATCAGTACCTGGTATTTTTACTTTTTCCCAAAATTCTTTACGTAATTGTGCGATTTCGTTGATGGCTTCAGTCAGACCTTCGGCATTTCTAGCCATACCGCATTTTTCCCACATGATTTTACCCAAGCGTCTGTGTAAACTATCAACGGTTTCAGTACCTTTTACAGCTAACAATTTTGCAATACGATCTTTTACTTCTTTTTCCACTTTGTCAAACTCTGGATGAGTGGTTGGTATTGGACTGCTGTAAATTTCATCTGCTAAATAATTACCCAAAGTATAAGGAATAACGAAATAGCCGTCTGACAAACCTTGCATCAAAGCGGATGCACCCAAACGGTTCGCTCCGTGATCAGAGAAATTACATTCTCCCAAAGCATACAAACCGTCAATAGTCGTTTTCAATTCGTAATCTACCCAAAGTCCACCCATTGTGTAGTGAACCGCAGGGAAAATACGCATTGGTGTCAAATATGGATCTTCACCAGTGATTTTCGCATACATATCGAAAAGGTTACCATATTTTTCTTTTACAACATCCAAACCATGTTGTTGGATTACTTCCGCACTTGGATCAGTAATACCGTGTTTACCACATTCGATTTTACCATAACGAACAATCGCTTCCGCAAAATCCAAATAAACAGATTGTTTGGATGTACCTACACCATAACCGGCATCGCATCTTTCTTTCGCCGCACGAGAGGCAACGTCACGAGGAACCAAGTTACCAAATGCAGGATATCTTCTTTCTAAATAATAATCTCTTTCATCTTCAGGAATATCATTTCCTTTACGTGTATCATTTTTTTGTTTCGGTACCCAAATACGTCCATCATTACGTAAAGACTCCGACATCAATGTCAATTTGGATTGATTTTCACCAGAAACAGGAATACAAGTTGGGTGAATTTGCGTAAAGCAAGGATTGGCAAAATATGCCCCTTTTCTATGCGCTTTCCAAGCAGCGGTTACGTTACTTCCCATCGCATTGGTAGAAAGGAAAAATACGTTACCATAACCACCTGTACACAATAACACCGCATGACCGAAATGTCTTTCAATATCGCCAGTTACCAAGTCACGCGCAATGATTCCGCGTGCTTTACCGTCGATAACCACCAACTCTTCCATTTCATGGCGATTATACATAGTTACTGTACCAAGCGCTACTTGTCTTTCCAATGCACTGTAAGCACCTAAAAGCAACTGTTGACCAGTTTGTCCGGCAGCATAGAATGTACGTTGAACCTGTGTACCACCGAACGAACGGTTGC
>QFOI01000004.1 GCA_003241175.1 Pseudopedobacter saltans | reverse complement strand
AACACTTTTTAAAAAAAACTTTTTCATAATATTTATCTATTGCTAATTAAGGATGATTTATTTTTTATGAAGAACTATTTTAATGAGACTTTAAGTACATCGTCTATATTTGATACATCTACATTAGCGATGATTTTTCCATCTTTGTCAATCAAGTACTGTGTAGGCAACGTGTGAATTTTGTATAGTGTATTAATATTTATAGGATCTTCAGCTGTAGTTTTGCATAGAATTTGTTTCCAGATTCCTATTTTATCCATCTTGACGGTTTTTTCCCAGCCATCAACATTATTGTTGTCATCGGCGATACCTATAATCTCTAAGCCTTTATCACGATATTGATTGTACAACTCTATTAGGTGGGGGTTGGCGGCTCTACAAGGGCCGCACCAAGTTGCCCAAAAATCTAACAAGACATATTTGCCTTTAAAGTCGACCAGTGATATTTTTTGACCTTGAATATCTGTTGTAGTAAAGTTAGGCGCCTCTATTCCAATTTCTAAAGGAACATAAGCGTGCATCTCTTTGTAAAGTTTTTGTCCAAGATAGCTGGATTGGATTTTGGAACCTAAATTGTTGTAGGAATTTAATGTAAAACTAGTATCGCTACCTGCAAATCTGAATAACAATCTTGCAGCTACATACGTTTGCGGGTGTTTATTGATAAAATCCTTTGTTTTTTGGGAACGTAAAATATTGTACTTGGAAATTGGCATTTCAAAGTATGCTGCAGAGTCTTGGAGTTTTTGGATTAGTTTTTCATCTGGTTTTTCGTCTTTTCCTAAGTCAGATATTTTTTCATTTACCCTATTTGCTCCATCATAGTACGATGTAATCGTATTTGATGCATCGAATAGTTCTTTTTCAGTTATAAATTTGATATTTAAATCATTGTCGTACGTTCCAGTTGCACTATAGGAGGTTCCGTATTTGTTTAGTTTTATGTCGCCTTCTTCTAAGAATAGACTTATGACATCATATAGACCATCTCCAACTACTAGTAGATCCGATGCTGCAATATAAGATGTTGATCCTTTCAAGAAAAATGCACCTGTGTTGTTAGCTACAGCGGAGTCGACTATTATTCCAGAACCGTACCCATCCCTATATAAATACACTTTTTTTACTCCATTTATTTTGCCAGTTATAGTGTAATTTCCAGGTTTTTGTGCATTGACATTCATTAAGAATCCTGTAGTAATAAACAGGATGATACATTTTAGATTGATTTTTTTCATGATATTATTTGTTGTTTGCTTTAATTTTAATAACCGGGATTTTGGATCACTTTGTTATTTCGTGTGATTTCATTGTATGGAATTGGTAGTATTAATCGATTTGGATCTGTTATATAAGGATTTATAGTTTGTATTTGATTAAATGGTAATCTTCTAAGTGCAAACCAATCGCTTCCATTTTCACTCATGAAATTGATCATTTCTTCCTTTATAACTTTAAGTTTCAATGTTGCTGCATTTGTGATTGTATTCAGTTCGGTAAAATTTGATATTCCACTTCTTTTTTGAACTTCCATTAATAGCCTCTTTGCTGATGCTAAGTCTGTTCCCTGCGTACTATAAGCTTCTGCACCCAATAAATAAGCCTCTGATAATCTCATGGCATAGCAGATTTCTGAGTTAGTAGTTTGTTTAAGATTTATGACATCTCCATTGTAGTATTTTGTCAATTGATTGACACTGTAATAAGAGTCATATTTGTAATACCAATTAGATCGTGGATCTCCAATAAGGCGTTGTACTAAACTATCAGTGACTGTATATTGTTCGTATGATTGGTATATTTGAAATTTCCAGTTTTGGATTGAATAGGGTTGGATTCCTAATATGACTTCATTACTAGAAAGCCCCTTATCTAAGAAAATATTTTTTAAGCTATCTTCTAGAGAAAAAGAGTTTTCATTTTGAATAATATCATTGGTAATATTAATGACGTTAGCAACGTCAGCAGCACTTCCTCGGTTGATTAAAACTCTTGCCTTTAAAAGTTTTGCCGCAGCTTTGCTTGCATATATTTTGGATGAGTTCGATGTTGGTAGATTTTCTATTGCGTAATCTACATCAGCTAAAATACTATCATAGCATTCTTTTACGGTATTTCGCGGTAGTGTTATTGTTTCGGCAGAAACAAATTCATTTCTTAAAATGATACCGTATTTACTTGTAGTGTCTGTATATTGACCAAAACAAAGTAGCAGCATTTCATTGCCAAAGGCCCTAAGAAACTTGCCCTCTGCTAGCAATTCTTTTTTTGCACTAGCACTTATATTATTGCTTGCATTGAGATTTTTGATATAACCATTGGCTGCATTTACGAGATTATAGCCATAGCTCCAAAATCCACTGATATAATTGGATGTATAATCAAAATTATAAGTGTAAATATCGTCTAGGAAATAGGAATAGTAAACATTTCCCACAAATTCAGATGGTAAATACTCCCAAACACTAGCCCAAAGTACACTTGGATTTGATGCATAATCTGTACCTGCATTAGCTAATCGATAATAGACACCATTGAGCACGACTCTTGCGCTTGCTGAGTCCGAAATAATGTTACCATCCACAACAGATGTTGTGGGATACACATTGAGTTCTTTTTTACAACTTGATATAAGCGTTGTTAAAAGCAAAATATATAAAAATGTTGTTCTAGACATTGTTGGTTAGTTTATAGATTAGAAAGTAGCTTTTAAACCGACAGAAACGGTTTTTATCACAGGGTAATTACTGACGTCGAAATAACCGCCTATACTACTATAAGGATCATTGGATGTTTCTGGATCATTACCTGGATATTTCGTTATGGTGAACAGGTTGGTAGCTGTACAAAATGCAGAAATATTTTGTAGCCCAGCCTTTTTAACCCAGTTTCTTTTGCCAAAATCATAATTGAAAACGATCGTCCTCAATTTTAAAAAGGAGGAACTAAATACATCCATGCTACTTTTAGAGTAGCTAGCATCATCTCCATATAATAGTCTCGGCGCGTTGGAAGATGTATTATTGCTATTGTATCTATCCAGAATGGAAATATTTGCATTGGATTGACCTTGCATTTGTACACTAGAAATATGGTCTCCCCATAAAAGTTGCCCACCATAAGAATAGGTAAAGTACAATTGTACCCCGAATCCTTTGTAGTTTAAATTCTGAGAAAATCCCCCATAATACTTAGGAGCGCCATGACCAATAATCTGATTGCCATCTGGATAGCTTCCATAGCTTGCAGGAGCATCCAATACATACATTGGGTCTCCAATTCCAAGATATGGAAAGGAGCTATTGCCTCTTGTTCCAAGTGCTGCTTTATAGGCCGTTAGTTGTTCTTGTGTTTTTATCAAGCCTACAAATTTTCTCCCTGTAATAAGACCTAAGGGCTGGCCTTCTATTATAGTAGTGTTGCCGGTTTCTAGACCCGTATAGTTACCCAATTGACCCAGCGATGCATCAGGGTTTATCTTTGTAACAACTGATTTGTTCCAAGAAATATTAAATGATCCTGACCATGTAAAATTTTTGGACTCTATTATTGTACCGTTGACGGACAATTCATATCCCGTATTTTTGATACCAACTGAGTTGTTTAAAAATGTAGTATAGGAACTACTTGGTGCTATGGGCGTTGACAGTAGAGCCCCATCTGTTCTTTTGTCATAATAATCAAATGTAACTTGTAGTCTATTGTTAAATAATCCAATATCTGTACCAGCATCAAATTCTTTTGTCGTCTCCCATTTGATACCAGCGTTTCCAAGTTGTGTTGGAATCAATGCGCTTGTGCCGCCGTAGCTAGCAGCAGTATATAGCGTTCTATACATTTGATCTCCGATATTTTGGTTACCTGTAGAACCATAACTTGTTCTTAATTTTAAATCTGATAGCCATTTAACATTGGATAAAAATTTTTCATTGGATAAGCGCCATGCGAATGCGCCAGACGGGAAATAGCCCCATTTATTATTTGTTCCAAATTTGGAAGAACCATCGGTTCTTCCAGTGAAAGTGAATAGGTATTTATCCAATAAGGTGTAGTTGGCCCTTAGGTAAAAAGAGACGAGATAGCTTTGTGGCTTAGAAGGATCATCACCTTTTACCAATAATGGAGTTGTGGCAGAGGACAATGATGTCAATGTATTGTCATTGGGGTAGCCTGCTCCGGTAGCGCTAAACGTACTCAGTTTTCTAGTTTCATAAGATTGACCAACCAATAAGTTTAGTAAATTGTTTTTATCCAATTTTCTATTGAATGTCAATGTGTTTTCTAAAAACCAATTCGTAAAAGTACTATTACTGTTGTTCCCTAGTGCTGTATTTTCCGACGTTGATACACCAGTCAAATTTATTGCGGATAAGTAACTAGGAATAAAGCTTCTTTGATTGTAGGCTTGCCTATTTAGCGAGACGGTGCTTTTAAATCTTAAGTATGGAGTGATATCATAGTTTCCCGATAATGAACCTAATAAACTAAATGTTTTTGAAGTGTTAATGGCAGTCAAAACAGCTAAAGGATTTTGAAATCCTGAACTACTGTAAGAGTGCAGTTGCATTATCGAAAAGTTAGTATAGTTGCCATCCGCGTCGTATGGAGACCAGTCTGGACGCGCCCTTAACGCCTGTGCATATGCTCCACTCGTAAGGTTCTGTTGGGAATAACCCATGATGACATTGGTAATGAAGGTAAATTTAGATCCAAAGTTGTTTTCTAAATTAATCTTGCCAGATACTCTTTGGAAATCTGATTCTTTAATAGCGCCAGGAGTTGTGTTGTAGGATAGGGAACTAAAGTATTTGGAGTTTCTACCTCCTCCTTGGACAGAGATTTCGGCATTATGTGAAATTGGACTTTGCGTAACTGCATTGACATAATTTGTATTGGATGTTCCGAAATAAGAGTCAGGATTATTTAGTATCTGTGTCACAGCATTCGGAATTGGTCCGTTAGCAGCAGTTCTTGCATCAAAGCTGTTTTGGGCAGCTTCCGTAACTATATCTCTGTATTGGGAGGCATTTAGCACATGTAGTCTCTTAGGAACCGATATTGTTGTATAGTAATTCGCCGAAAACTGAGGCTTCATATCCGTTTTTCCTCTTTTAGTAGTAATTATTACCACTCCATTAGCTGCTTTCGAACCATAGATTGCAGAAGAAGATGCATCTTTCAAAATAGAAATAGACTCAATATCATCTGGATTTAGACCATTGAGGCTATTCAATCCATTTACATAGGACGTTGATAATGCTGCGGAAGAGCCACCAGAGGCGGAAACGTCATTTCCAGCCGGGCTAGAAACACCATAACCAGGATCAATAAAGTTGCTTTGTACTATTACAGGCACTCCATCAATTACATACAAGGGATCATTTCCACCCAGTAAAGAGCTTGTTCCTCTTATTCGTATTCTTACAGCGCCTCCGGGAGTTCCATCTGATTTGGAGACTTCCACGCCTGCGGCTTTTCCTGCGAGAGCATTGTCAACGGTTACAAAAGGTACGTCTTGAATGGTCTTGCCACCAATAGTAGCAACCGATCCTGTTAAGTCTTTTTTCTGTGCTGTTCCATATCCAATAACAACTGTTTCGTTTAATGTATGGCTATCAGGATGAAGAATAACATCGCCTAAGTTATTTGTTGATTGAACATTGTAGTTGTAGGGACTATAACCTACAAAATAAAAAGCCAAGACATCTCCTTTCTTTACCTTAATCGTGAACTTCCCATCTTTATCTGTCTGGGTAGAAATATTATCAGCCATAACATTATGGACTGTAGTGCCTTCCAGAGGTTGACGATCGTCATCAATTACTCTTCCAGTGATGGCAATACGTTCTTCTGTTGAATTGTTTTTATTTTCCGTTAATACAATCATTTTTCCTTCTATAGAATAACTCAATCCGTTTTTAGACAAAACGTCTTGTAGTACCTGCCTAAGTGCTCTATCTTTTGCGTCAATAGTAATATTGGGAACATTCTCCAATACACTATAGTTTCCAAATACAGTATACCCAGTTTGTTCTCTTATGGCGTTAAAAAGTTTTTGTATAGGAATGTTTTTTCCTGAGAAGGTAATTGTCTGAGCCTTCGTTTTTAAGGTTAATACACTCAAAAAAAGTAGTAGTAAGTAAGTAGTCTTTTTCATTGATATCCACGTTTAGTTTGAAAATTTATAGGACAGTTACAGTGCTTCCTTGTATTAAGAATTTAACGCCAGATTTTTCGAGTACGGAAAGAATAGAAGAAAGTGGTGCGTCTTTTCTTAGATCGCCGTAAAATTTTTCTTTATAGTTAGAGTTGCCATATTTTACTTGGATGTTGTACCATCTTGACAATTGACGCATTACGGTATGTATGTCATCATTGGAAAAACTGAAATAACCATCTTTCCAAGCTGTCCTATTTTCGGCGTCGTCTTGACTGGAGATATTTATACCTTGAGCCGTTCTAATAAGTACTTCATTAGGCTTTAATATGTGCTGAGCGTCTGCAATAGCTGCATTGTTGTATTGGATACTTCCTTCTAAAAGAGTAGCTGTGTATTGAGGTTCGTCCTTATAAGAATTGATGTTAAAATGTGTACCAAGAACTGTAATGGAATCATTGTCACTTATTACGATAAATGGTTTTTTCGCATCATGTGCCACTTCAAAATAGGCTTCACCAGTAAGAAAGATCTCTCTTTTATTCTTGTCAAATGGCATTTTGAAATGAATGGACGATGCTGCATTTATCCAAACTTTTGTGCCATCGCTCAAAACAACTTTGTATTGTTGACCGTTTTGTGTTGAAATAGTATTTTCGAAATATTGACCTTTAGTATCGACAGTGCTATCAAAAACCAATTCATTCGCAGTTCCTTTTCCGAATAGTCCATTTAATACTTTGTTTTTTCCTTCCAATACATAGGATGCCTTATTGTTTATGGACCAAACTGCACCGCTTTTTCCAGGATTAATATCGTTCTGGTAACGAGCTAATTGAGGTTCAAGTGTCCAATCTTTTGTATTGGATGCAGAATGATTTAAAAAGAAAAATGTCCCAATTAGAATTCCCAAGAAGACGGCTGCCACAGTATATCTGAAAATGGCTTTTCGGTAAAAAGGAATTGAAGGCGTATCTGTTATTGCTGGTAAGATGGACTGATCTAAGAGATATTTGAAATTCTCTTTATCGGATTTTGCCCATTCGAAATTTCCATCTTTGAGCCTCTTATCATACCAATCTTCAATAACCTTCTTTTCTTCATCTGTGCAAAGGCCAAGGCGATATTTTTTCAAAAGTAGTTCTACTTCAGTATGCGTCATAATCTTAGCTTTTTAGGAATTACATCTATATATTCCTAAAAAGGACGCCAGGTAGTAGATTTTCTAAAATTTATCTTTAAGGGATAAAAAAGTGATCAGGAACATGACGATTTTATCGGATTGATTGTTGTCGACTTCTTGCTTGATGATTTTAATAGCATTGCTGATTTGCTTTTTGACAGTTGTGTCTGCAATATGGAGTCGTTCTGCAATTTCTTTGTAGGAAAGATTTTCAAATCGACTTAATTTGAAGATCTCTTGCATTTTTTTGGGTAGTTTCTGTATGGCTCGGTTGATTTGGGATTCCAACTCTTTTAATTCCAATTCCGAAAAATGCGCAAAAGGATAATTTTTTAAATGTTCATTCAAAGATTGATAAAAATCAAGTTTAGTAAGATTTTTCTCTATGTAACGCAAAGAAAGATTACGAGCACTTTTCAAAAGATATGCCAACAGTTCTCCTTTGACCTCGATAACATCTCTCCTTTTCCAGACCGAAATAAAAATCTCTTGTATAATATCTTGTGCCTCCGATTCATTTTTGATTACGCTTACGATATAATAAGCCATACGTTCCCAATACCTTTCATAAATTGCTTTGAATGCATCGGCATTATCATTTTTCATGAAAGATAACAACTGTGTATCGCTATAAGAATCGTATAAGGTCATTGTTTTCATTATCAAGAGAGTCCGTTCCTATGCAATAGGAGGACGGACTCTCATACAATGTAAATATCTTACATTTTTTCCTATTACAGACCTTTAGTTTGCTTTTTCTTACTTACTACGAAATTTAAAAAATGTTAAACTCCCTTTTAAAATGTAGGAAAAGTTGTTTTAATAGCCCATTTACTTAACTTGAACTAAAATTCTAACTAAAAAAGCACGTATGAAATTTTTCAAAAATCAAAATGAAGATATCGTAAAAGAAGCATTGCTTGGATTGGTAGCTAGTAATGATCAATTAGCTTTGCTAGATGCTTTCCCCAAAATAAAAGTTGTTGTTCGGAAGAAGTTGGACAAGTCAAAAGTTGCCATTATCTCCGGCGGAGGGTCTGGACACGAGCCTGCTCATGCAGGATTCGTAGGAGAAGGAATGCTTACTGCGGCGGTCTGTGGGGAAATATTTGCTTCTCCTTCCGTTGATGCTGTATTATCGGCGATAATGGCAGTCACTGGTCCAAGTGGTTGTTTGCTGATTATCAAAAACTATACAGGTGATAGACTTAATTTCGGATTGGCGGCAGAGCAAGCTAGGAATTTAGGATACAAAGTTGAGACTATAGTTGTTAATGACGATATAGCATTGGGTGTCAATAAGAATAGTCGTGGGATTGCAGGAACTGTTTTTGTTCATAAGATTGCTGGACAATTGTCTCAAGAGGGTAAATCCCTTTCTCATATTTACAAAACAGCACAAACTGTCGTGGAGAATACATTTTCATTGGGGCTTTCTCTTACGGAATGCCAACGGTTTGTGGATGCTACTGAAACGCGTATCGGTGATAAACAGGTGGAACTTGGTTTGGGTATACACGGAGAATCTGGCGCAAAAATCATTCCTTACAAAACGGCAGATGTGCTAACCAAAAACGTTGCGGATGTTTTGTATCCATACGCACAAAAGCACAAGGGCTCCATTGCTATATTGGTCAATAATCTTGGAACTGCTACTCCACTTGAGATGAACATTGTTACACAAGCGCTTGCAAATACCACTCTTGGTAAAAAGATTAAATATATAGTTGGTCCGGCTCCGATCATGACAGCTTTAAATATGAATGGGTTTTCCTTTTCCATTCTGTTGTTAGACAAAACGACAGAAAAGGCGCTTATACAGAGCAATGATATTTCCGCGTGGCCAGGTGTCAATGAATTTAATAGTAGAAAGTCATTGGTAAAAATGCCTAAACTCCCTGCAACTATTAAGGGTAAAGCATCGCATGATTCTTCAACTGCCGATATCATTACTAAAACATCCAAACTATTAATCGCCATAGAGAAAGAAATGAATGATTTGGATGCCAAAGTTGGTGATGGCGACGCTGGTTCTACGTTTGCCGCTGCCTCCAAAAATATCCTAAGCGAAATCAAAAAATTGCCACTTAAAGATGGCGCGGCTTTGTTAAGTTCGATCGGGGGGTTGCTAGCTCGTGAGGCAGGTGGTTCTAGTGGTGTTTTATTGTCTATTCTTTTCTTCGGTGCTGGAGAACAACATAAGACTGAAAAACATTGGGGTAAATCGTTGTTGAAAGGACTAGAAGTTATGCAATCTTACGGTGGTGCACAGATAGGCGCGCGTACAATGGTGGATGCCTTGGAGCCAGCATTGAAAGCATTAGCGGACGATCAAACATTATCCGTTGTTGCGAAAAAAGCGCGACAAGGAGCTGAGAATACTAAAAAAGTTAAGAAAACTGATTTTGGTCGATCCTCTTACATTCCTGCCTCTGTATTGAAAAATGTCCCAGATCCCGGTGCGGAGATTATTGCTAGGATATTTGAAAATCTTTTGTAGTAATGTAAAGGATAATTCTTATTCAACAGTCGTTGCTCGAAAGTAATTGTCCGACTATATATTTTAGATTACTTTAGTATTGTGAAAATAGATAAAATTATTTATCCAAATATGGACAATACTAAAAGAAAAGGTGCTCGTTCCACAAAAGATATTCCTGCGAATATTTTACTACAATTAAATAGCGGACAGATAGAATCTGCCAATCTTGTGGAATGGTTGGCCATTGACCAAAAAAAGTTATTGGAAAGTTTGCTCATAGAGCATGAAAGGAGCAATTATATTGAGCCAATGCTAGCTAAAATTAATCAACTAGAAAAGAAGACAGTTAACACAATTAATAAATGCATAGGAACTACACTTTTTGAATTGACTATAACGCATAATGATTCTTTACTTTTTGCCATTATGTCCAATCACAAGGCGGATCTTGTAAGATGTTGGGCTACCTATTTTATTGGAAAAAACGAAGATCTGAGTCTTGCTGAGACTTTGAAAAATATCAAGTTATTCGCAGCCGACAAGCATTTTGGCGTGCGAGAAATCTGCTGGATGGCAGTAAGGCCCAAAATCGTTGAGAATATTAAGAAAAGTATTGAAATACTTACAGAATGGACAAAGAGTACAGATGAAAACATCAGAAGATTTGCCACGGAGTCTACTAGACCTCGTGGCGTTTGGTGTGAACATATTGAAGAACTAAAACAAAATCCTGCACTGGCAATGCCTATATTAGAACTGTTGAAATCCGATAAAGCGAAATATGTACAAGATAGTGTCGGAAACTGGTTGAATGATGTAAGCAAATCAAATCCTGATTTTGTAATCAAGTTATGCCGACAATGGGAGGTAGAAAGCAACACGAAAGAAACAAAGTACATCATTAAAAAAGCTTTGAGGACCATAACCACGTAAGGCATATGTCGATAAGAGGCATCCATTTTTTATCGTTCTGGCTTTTTTTGCTAAATTAGCAGTGTAAAACGAATCAGAAACACTAAATTGATAACTATAGATGTTTGTACGTGGAACTTCAGAAGAAATATGGAAGCCAGTAAAATTTGCATTTGAATTTACAAACGATTGTAGATTTGAAGTGTCCAATCTTGGACGAGTAAGAAGTTTCAACAAAGTTGCAGATGGACGGATATTGAATGGATCCATTACGGAGGGCTATAGGGTGATCCGTTTAAAACTATACAAACCTAGAGACCCTGATACGCAGTTAAGCTTTGATCAACTAAAAGAAGAGATATCTAAACTATACAAAAAAAGAAGAGAAAAGATTAACAATAATGATTATTCGGAAAGTATAGAGCGAGTGACAAAACGCTTGGAAATGAAAAAAGCGTCACTTAGCAAGAAACTAAAAAAGGATTTAAAAAGCCGAACTATCAACCATCATTTTCTTATTCATAGACTAGTTGCTACCTATTTCCTGCCGAAACCCAAAGCCGGCCATACTATAGTTGGTCATCTAGATTTTGACAAAATGAATAACAAACTGACCAATCTAAAATGGATGACTACAGAGGAAAACGTGATTCACCAAAGTAAAAACCCAAGTGTTATCGCAGAAAAAAAATGGCGTAAATACACTCAAAAACCAAGGACAAAAGGTGCGAAACTCACATCTACACAGGTCATACACATAAAAAAACAACTCAAGCGAGAAAGACCAATGAAACAAATCGCCAAACAGTTTGATATATCCGAAATGCAGGTTTGGAGAATCAAAAGTGGAGAAAACTGGTCTCGTGTTACGATTCCAGAATAATAACAACCTAATCACAATACGCTAATACTACAAAAGCTTATAACTGTAAGAATCCCACACCAAAGTGATGTGGCATCCGTAAACCGTTGTTAATGCCAATCAAAAACAAAAGTTCAACGGAAATCGTGTAAAAATAAAAAAATCCCAAACAATTGATAATCAACTGAAAGGGATTTAAAGTTGCTGTAGGGGTAGGAATGTAACCTACTTGATTTTATTTGCTCAAATTTAATCGAAACCGTTATAAACATTGGCTGAAAGCCTTATTGGTATTATGTTGTAAAAACAAGCAAAAGTAATAGTAATTAAATAAAACTGCCACCTAAAACTGCCACCTGTCTTTGAAAACTGCCACCTGTTAAATATTGTTGTTTTATCTTTGCTGCAAATAACGTTTGTATGAAAGTGAGCTTTTACCTAAAGAAAGCAGGTGCAGACTATGAAACATTGATTTATGTCACGATTTCTTATGCAGGAAATAGGATAAGGATTTTTACGGACGAAAGAATCCATCCACAATTTTGGAATTCTGATCGCCAACGTGTTAGGCAAACTTTACGATTTCCAACTAATCCTGAGTTTAATTCTCGATTGGATAGTATTGAAACCAAAATAAGGAATGTTTATAGGTCTTGGAAAGTCAATAATGGCGAAAAAGAAGAGCCTTCTGTACCCATACTTACCAATTTGATAAAAAAAGAACTTGGAAGAACTCCAGAAGTCGATAAAGCGTTGGTTCAGCTAAAAACCTTTTGGGGTTTTTTCGAAGATTTTATAGATCGTTCGGCAAAGGGAATCCGTACCAATAAGAACAAACAAATACGGCAAACTTCGATTGGCAGTTACAGAAATCTTTTTAATTCATTAAAAAAATATGAAAGGGCAATTAATAAAAAGTTGGATTTTGACAGTTTTGATATGCACCTCTATAACCAATATTACAGCTATTTGATAGGTCTTAATCTGGCTACAAATACGATTGGCAAGCAGTTTTCTATTCTTAAAGTTGTCTTGAGGGAAGCTTATGAAGATGGCTACAGTCGCAATACGATTTTTAACCATAGTAAATTTAGATCTGTTAGTGAACCTCCCCAAACGATTTATTTAAACAATGACGAGCTTGCTGAACTAGCGGGACTTGAGATAATTAATAAAAGGCTAGATAGGGTTAGAGATACTTTTATTATTGGATGCTTGACCGGTTTAAGATTTTCCGATATTTCAAAACTTAAACTTGACGATATTGAAGATGGTATCATTGAAATTGTACAAACGAAAACAGGAAATCCTGTTGCCATTCCTCTTAGACAAAAGGTATTGGATATTATAGCAAAATATGATAACAATTTCCCTAAAGTGATGAGTAACCAAAAGTTTAACCAATATCTAAAAGAATTATGTGCATTATGCCCATCATTGCAAAAGGAAATATCGGTAAAAGAGAAGCGGGGAGGCGTGGAATCCGTCATAACTAAGCCTAAGTATGAATTTGTTAGTAGCCACACGGCGAGGCGCAGTTTTGCAACAAACGAGTTTTTGGCTAAGGATATTAAGACCTATCAAATAATGGCTATAACTGGTCATAAAACGGAAAAAAGTTTCTATAGGTATATTCGCCTTACCCCAGAAGAAAATGCCAAGGATATAGCTAATATATGGCAAAAAAGAGACGATAAACAAGCTGTTGTATTAAAACATCATTTAAAAATAGTAAAGTCAATAAACGAATAGGCAACAATGGAAATTACAATAATTCAGAGTAGGATTTATAATGTTAGAGGGCATAAGGTTATGTTAGATTTTGACCTTGCTGAACTTTATCAGACAGAAACAAAATATCTCAAAAGAGCAGTTCGATCAAACCTTAAACGTTTTCCTTCAGATTTCATGTTTGAATTGACAAAAGATGAGTTTGAAAATTTGAGGTGCAATTTTAGCACCTCAAAACGTGGGGGAACTCGATACATGCCATTCGCCTTTGCAGAACATGGAGTAACAATGCTTGCTTCTGTATTGAATTCTGACAAGGCTATAGATATGAATATAGCAATTGTAAGAGCATTCGTATCGTTGAGACAACTTGCTACGGCTCAAAGCGATTTTGTATCACAATTAAAAATGGTTAAAGATGAACTAGCTCAAAGAATAGATATGCATGATGCTCAATTGGCTCAAATTTACGAAGCAATTGAAAATATGCTTGATGAACAAAGCGACAAAAAGGGTAAGGAACAAACATGGGAAAACAGAAAACGAATAGGTTTTAAATAAAAAGATCAAAAAATGACTAAACGTTTAGCCGAAATTGTAGAATCGCTTAAGAGAATTAACGGGCTTTTGGCTTTCAATACTTATTATAGCCATATGACCAAAGCCGAACATATCGAGGAATTTAAAAGACTTTTTAATAAAAAATATCCCACATTTATTCCTGTTGAAATAGGAAACTATGGTACTGTTTTAGAATGGACTTGGCCATATGATGATAATTTGGGAAAGGATGGAAATGCCTATTATTCAAAAATGCATAATAGCGTATTCGAAAAGGTAAGTGAACTGCTTTCCAAAGCTGGCTTAGAAGAGCATGTTCTCAACGTTTCGTCAATTCTGCAAATTCATATTTGTCGAAAAATTTTAGCTGAGATTAGTGAATATGATAATAAAAAGAACAAGTCGTTTGAAAAGGAATTGTATTGCCTATATCAAGCAATACAAAATGATGTATTGGATATCAAAATAGCTGCAAATAGAAAAGACGATATCGTCTTTTTAAAAAATAAAAACCTAATTGAGATTATTAAAATCTTGCTGAAAGACGTATTATTTGAACTTACTACAACAAAAGTTATTGCCCAAGACTACTCTGGAACAGATCAGAACTTTGAAGATAACAGTATACAGATGAGTGTTTATCAATCAGCGGCACTAAATATACTAGTCTATATCCAGTTATATACTAAATTTAAGTATAATGTTACTAAAGATAAAGCTTTTCAGAAACACTTTACTAATAAACAATATAAAATAGTTGGAGAACTTATTCTTGCTGCTGGTATAGTTTCAGATACATATATAGAATCAGATATACCTAAAATCGCTAGAAATTGGATTTTAAGAGCACTTGAAAAGGGTGGACATGCATATTTATTTGATCCTGAACAACAAGAGCAAGAATTGAAAAAGATACTGGCTGACCCAATATTCAGCGATGAAGAGTTAAGAAAAATGTTAGAAGATATTACGTCTAATCGCTTGTTTTAATATACTTACAGAATTTTAAACGCTATTTTCTCCCACTTAATAATAAATATATTACTGATTGAAACAGAATGACAATTTTGTTTGAATTGTGTGTTTCATATTTCCAAATGGTACTTTGTCACTTTTGTGGTATTAAAAATACCGCATGGAAAAAAATATCGTAAACTTATCAATTCCTTTAGATGCTTTAGCTACCGCAATTGCTTCTCAACTATTACCAAGCTTGTTAGCAAACGGCGATCAAGCAAAGGTTCAACACAACGTAAAAGAAAAATATTTAAGTCGTAAAGAAACTGCAGTACAACTGAGGGTTTCATTGCCCACGCTTACTCAATATACAAAATTGGGAAAAATAAAGGGTTATCGTCTTGGTACAAGAGTTCTTTATAAAGAATCGGAGTTAGAATTGGCGCTTCAAAAAATAAAAGGAGGTGCTAATGATTAAGAATTTATTAATACCACGAAATCTTGACTTGCACCATTTAATAGCAGTTGACTTGTTGAACTATAGAGGAGCTACAACGGGAATTACTAAGCAGAATCTTGCGTACATAGTCCACTGTATAATATCGCAATGGTTAACATACAAACGGCAGAATAGGTTTGCAAAGTTTAAGCCTGGATATGTTCCATTATGTGCTGCTTATCTTAAAGGCAAAATACCATTATACCAAAATTGTATTGACTTTTTGACTGAAATGGGAGTAATAATTTCAGATAACCAATACATAATAGGCATAAAATGTAAGCGTTATACGTTGGATTTAAGATATAGCAACAAGGGATTCTGTCATCTCCCTCTAACTGGTAAGTTAAAAGAGAGAGTTTACAAATATTACAATGAAAAAGAGAGGATTGAGGGCGGAATTTTAAGGCCTATCTTTTGCAAAAGAATGAATCTATTGAGAACATTGAAAAGCCCACTGTTACAAATTGATATAAAATCTGCATTTAGGGAAATTGGTAATAAATACTCTCTAGAACTAAATGAGGCACGCCAACTATTTGACAAGCAGGTAAGACGTGAAATGATGGCCGTAGCATTACAAAAGCTACAGGTAAACAAACACTTAGTCAATGTTATAAACAATAAAGAGTTTGAACCAAAGATTGATGCTAGTGGTCATAGACTACATTCTCCCATAACAAGACTTCCCAAATTTTTAAGAAAGTGTATCGCTTATGATGGCCAACGTTTAGTAGCCTTAGACTTAAAAAATAGTCAACCGTATTTTAGTACTCTTTTGCTTGATTCAAGATTTTATATATCACAAAAGAGGGGAGGAGTTAATTTGAAGGGTGTGTTTGTGGAGATGTATGATATGATTAATAGGGATATGGGTAATAATACCCCTATTATGTTGCAAAAAATAGCTGAAACCATTGATAATAAAGGGTTTAATGTTTTTGATAACTATAAAAAAGATGTGCTTAGTGGCAATCTGTATGAACGTTATATTAATGTTCCTAATGATGATAAAGACTATCAAACAATACGTCAACAGGTTAAAGAGAATATCCTTACAACAATGTACAATGTTCCCATTGTGCAACTTGGTGGGCTTGGTGGAAAGTTTGTGAAAGACTATTCGGAAGTGTTTGAGATATTTAACTTACTTAAGTCAATAAAAACTGGGAGGATGAAAGTACGACAACGTCGAAGAGGGAGTCATATTGACAATAGAGAAAAAATTGTACCAACACCTATAGGAAGAGGATTTGATAAGAGTTTAAAAGTTCTTGGCAGCAACGATATGGAATTTAAAGATAAAATACCTCGCCAAGTAACCTGTTACGAAGTAGATAGTGGCTATACAATGTTTGCCTGTCTTTTACAACGTATAGAAAGCCATCTATTGTTAGATGTCATATGCCGTAAGATAAATCTTGCACAACCAAACATTCCGCTTGTGACTATACACGACAGTATTGCCACAATACCTGAATATATTGATTATGTGAAACTAACAATAGAGTCAGAGTTAAAAGAAATTATGGGATGTTGCCCTATATTAAGCAGAGAACCTTGGTAGACAAGAGGTTATAAAGGGAAATGTAATTGTTAACCTTGGTTAGTGTTTTCATTAACCTTGATTATATGATTAAATAAAAGTAAATAATCTAATTAACAAATGAAAAATATAATTGAATTAAATAATAAAGACGCAAAAGCTTTCTTTTTAAAATCCAGTAGTTATTGCAAACTTGAATTGCCCCAATACTATAAGTTTGAAAACGTGTTAAAGGGAGTTGGCAAGAAAATGGGAAAAAATAGCCTACCTCATTTTTTCGCAACAAATAGAACTAAGTCAAAAAGTTTTCGACCTCAGGATTTTGATGAAGTAAATTATATGTTTTTAAATAACAAAGATGGTAAATATGCATGGAGGCCATTTCAACTAATCCATCCTGCAATTTACGTATCATTAGTAAAGACAATAACTCAAAAATCAAATTGGGATCTTATTGTAAATAGATTTGCTATGTTGCATAGTAATCCAAAGATTAGATGTTTGAGTATGCCTATGCTTTCCGAAGATCGACGTCATGACCAAGTAAGCTCTATTTTGAATTGGTGGGAGAATGTCGAACAGAAATCTATTGAATTGGCATTGGAGTATTCGCAAGTTGTTCATCTTGATGTTACAGATTGTTACAGTACAATTTATACACATTCCATTTCTTGGGCGTTGCATACAAAAGCCGTGGCAAAGCCAAATGAAAATAAAAAATCACTATTGGGAAATATAGTTCATGAGCATTTCCAATGGATGTCGAACGGAAAGGCTAACGGTATTCCACAGGGTAGTGCATTAATGGATTTTATAGCTGAAATTGTATTGGGATATGCGGATGAACAACTTGGACAATTCCTAGATGCCAATGGGATTACGGACTATCAAATACTACGTTATAGAGATGATTATAGAATATTTACAAATAGTAACAAGGAATCAGATGCCATTATAAAATTTGTTTCTGAATGTTTAGCAGAATTAGGTATGCGTTTGAATGCCCAAAAAACAGTGATCTCTAATGATGTAATAAGGACATCCATTAAAGAAGACAAATTCTTTTGGTTACTACACAAGAATTATTCTATACAATTGGATAAACAACTTTTGATTATTTATAATTTATCTGAAAAATATCCCAATTCTGGTAGCTTAGTTAAAGCTTTAAATGCATTTTACAGACGTTTGTTGAAAGTGGTAAAGACTCCCAAAAATATCAATTGCTTGGCCAGCATTACCGTGGAAATCGTGTCCAAGAATCCACGAGTTTACCCTGTCGCTTCTGCAATTTTGGGACAGTTGCTTACCCTTCAAAATGATGATCAAGATAAACTGGAGCATTCTATAATGAGTAAGTTATCAAGCTTACAAAATAATGGACACTTGCAAGTTTGGTTACAACGTATGAGCCTAAAAAAGCCTCTTCAAATGGTGTACTCAGAGCCATTGTGCAAGGTTGTTGAAAATCCTTTTTCTAAAATTTGGGAGTCTAGTTGGTTAAATGCGGAAATGAAACAATTAATCGAAAAAAACCCAATTGTAGATTTGGAGGCATTAGGTAAAATGGATGAAACAATAAGTCCTAAAGAGATTAACATGTTTGAATATTGACGATTTATGCATTAACATTTATTAGAAGACGAATGATTTAATTAAAAGGCGGCTATTTGGCCGCCTTTTCGTATCTATAAATTACAGTTGCAATTTTTTGTGCCTGTTTTTTGACGTTGATTAATGTATTTTTTTACAAAAAAAGTGTTTTGTAGTAGTACCATTGCTAAAGGGGGTAATATTTATTACTTTTGTAGCGTTGGTCAATTGGCTGACAAAACATATTGGTAACATATTTATCCTTACCTGCAAGCCTGAAAAGTCGAAAAAATTAGCACAGCAGGGGGTATAGGTAGTGTTACGCCAAAGCGGCGTAACCTGCTTTTACTTTGTTGTGCAAGGGCTTCGACTCCCTCAGGCGGCAAGTAACTAGTATGGTTACGCTTATTTATTTTTTAAAAAAAATTAAACCGCTTTGGTAAAATGAAAAAAATTATCTGTTTAGGATTATTTGGAGTTCTTATCTCCTGTTCAAAATCTGAGAGTACACCTGACTATGTTGATGAAAGTAAGTATTTGCCATCCGACACTGCAAGGAAATGGGTAAACATAACACCTTCGAATAATTCGCTATGGCAAAATGGAAATAAAGTATTGTCGACAAGTTTTGTTGATAATAATGGTAATTATTATATAGCAGGGTATTTGTTTGGAGGATTTGACGGAAATTTTGTTGCTAAATGGGATGGGACCAATTGGAGCAAAGTTGGATCAGGAACAGCTGCGTTTAACCCAAACAACGACATAGACAAAATATGTGTGAATTCTAAGGGTTATGTTTATGCTACTGGAAAATTTACAGATGCAGACCATAATAGATATGTGGCAGAATGGAACAATAACGAATGGCACAGTATAGGATCAATACCAAAAATCAGTGGAAAGCAGTTTGATTTTTTGACTTCTATGATATGCGACAATGATGATAATATTATCATCTGCCTACGCAATATGCGTGGTGACTCGTCATATATTTATAAGTGGAATAAAACTAATTGGTCATTGATTGGTAAGCCTGTTTACAGAAAAGTTAAGGACGGCGATGATGTTTTCAGTAGTGTTGTAGTATCAGGGCCTATTTTAACAACAGACGAAAAAAATAATATTTATTTTGGTGACGAAGGAGACAATGGATCTTATTTGGCAAAATGGAATGGAAATGTTTGGGAAATATTGAAAGGTCCAAATAATTATTATCTCAGAACAGGAGGCTTAATTAACTGTATCAAAGAAAATGTTTTGTATATAAAAGCGGTTTCCTATAATTCAACGTCTGCCGAACTTAAATATGAAAATGGCAGCTGGTCTGAGGTTTCAGTACCTATCAAAGAAATAGGAATCCTTTCATATCAATCTCAAACACACATACCCTACACTATAAATAGCAATGAAAAAAAGGATAACGTATTTCTTTATAAGTCATTGAATAATAGCTGGTTTCGGTTAGGAAATACAGTACCCTTAGCATATTACAATGGCATATCTGATTTCAGAATTGATATTGATAATAAAGGAACCGTATATCTTGCATTAAGAGGAGCAAATTCTGATAGTACATATGTCGGAACTTGGATGTTGAAAAACTAAGTATAACGTCTTGCAAATGAAATATTGTGACGCAAATAATGAATACCAGTTATTGAAGCAATCGCCACCTACAATAGACAATGAAGATATTATTATTGAATGGGCGGAGAAATACCAACCATTATTTAATAGATTATTAATAACACCTAGCCCAAATGAGGATGCTGAAATAAAAACTTTTAGGGAGAATTACGATAATTGCTATTCATTTTATTGGGACTTAATAGAACAAAATGAGCAGCTTGCTTATGGAAAACGGATTATTGTTTTCGAAGAACCATTCGTTAATAGTAATTCTTTTATATGTACAGCCGTTTGTTATGTTAGAGGTAAATCTGATGGCTTTTGGCGTGACATAATGCAACATTCCAGAATTAAGGGTTTGTATATCAACTATGATATACAAACTATATTCCAACAGTTATACAATATGATAGTTACACCTACGATTATCTACGGTTTTAACAAGGACAAAGTTTTAGCACTAATACAACCTATAGAAAAAGGTTTACCAAGTGAAGTAGGAATAGCTTCTTTTTTGTTGCTTGATGAAGATTACCACTACGATGATGCCTGTGAGAAACTAATAGTTGGAATACGAGTCGAGTTTAGCGGCTATTCAAAAAGCTTGTGTTGAGCAATGTACATATTATCCGAGAAAATCATTATTTCTTGGCCTTGCTTGTTTTCCTTACCTGCACTATAGGCAAGTTTAAAAGGCTTTTGCCTATAATCTTTATATAAGTTTCTAATAGGAGTAGTGTCATCATAAGTTATAATCCATTTTTGCCTCTTAACTTTAGATATCTCATGAGCTATTTCTTTATGATCTTTATCTACGTAATAGTTAAGATATAAGTCTTTGCCTTTAACATAATAGGGGGGGTCAAAATAAAAAAGCGCATTTGTTGACAAAGTTTCCGTGAGCGATTTGATTAATTCGACAGCATCCGAATTATAAAGCTCGATTTTATCTTTGTATTGTGCTATTCTTTCAATCCTTTCTATAAGGTCTTTTTTGTTATATCTAGCGTCAATCTTCCATTCTCCTGTTTGTTGGCGACCGCCTATCATTCCCGCATTTAATATACCAGAGCGATTTGTTCTATTAAGATAGAAGGTTGAAAACCCAAGTTTTAATAATCCATAACGATTTTTATTTTTTTGAATATTTTTTTGAAATTCCCAATTATCAACATTCACATCTGTGTCATAGATCATTTTGCACAGTCTTTCTGTTTCAAATATTACAGAATACCAAAATGCATATATAGACTTATCCTTATCATTTATTATAACTTTTGCTGCATATTCATTAAAGAGTAAAGAAAGTGCTACAGATGCCCCTCCTGCATATGGCTCAATATAAGTTCCATCATATAACAAATTATCTTTGAAGACTTGTTTAAAGTATTCGGCAACCTTTCCTTTGCCTCCAGGATATCTTAAAGGAGAATAAAACTGCATTATTATTTAATATTTGACCAAAGTACTTCAATAAATGATTGAATGTTGTCCCAAGTAATTATTAAATTTTTGTCTTTTGGAGTGAACTTATTGTTGTGAACATATGCATGCCATGTATCAACTCCCATAATATCATTTTTATCTTTAATCTCACTTCTTATTCCTTTGCAAATAGCTGAATCTGCAAATTTTTTTGTTTCCATATGATTTGCAACAAGATTTATTTTACTTTGAAAATCTTTACCCGATCTTGTTGCAGATGGAGTTTCAATCAACTTGTGTTCTTCCAAATAGCTATCGACACTAAGTTCTACAAATACTCTAAGAGAAATGGCTGCAGCATTTGTGAAATTTGTTACATCTAATTTTAACAATTCATGATATAAGGAATTAACCTTTGATCTATTTATTTCAAGGCTACATGATTTAGGAATTAATGTTTTTCTTTCTTTCGGATTTGGAGTAGGCTTCGGATTTGGAGTAGGCTTTGGCGTTGGAGGATTTGTTGTGTCAAATTGCCACGGTTTTTCCGCCACTTTTGATGTGTCTGGTTTGCCTGACTTAGCAATTTTATTTATATAATCAGCCCTATCGTCTTTGGTGTATATTTTTTTTACATTGAACTTGGGATCTAACAAGTCTTTAGCAATATGAGTTAAACCCTTAACAACTTGATCTTTTTCAATATTCGACTGAATAATACCATTTTTGATCTCTATTCCTAAAAAATTTCTAACAGTGGGGTCAGATATTAACCTTTCTAAATTTGAAATTTTTAAACTTGGAACAGCTGATTTTATTGTTGTCGGAACATTAGGGGAATTTTCAAGGAGTTTGATTACTTGCAATGCAATTGAAGATTTGCCCTCTACTTTCTCTTCAAACCTATCTATCTGTTGTGCGGTCCAAGTTACAGTCCCAGCACCATCAAGTTGGCCTGAGTGCTTTAATTTAATCCATTTGTCAGCTTCTAAAGGGTTATCGTAAACAGTGCACTCTACAGAATGGATTAAAGAACTCTTATTCTCATCATGCAGTTTTTTAAATTTTTTCTTAAGGTTACTTTGATGTGATCCGTCGATTAGGTCGGGGTTGTTTAGCAATTTTAATGTTACAGTCCTTCTGTTACCTTCTACAACATTATACTTAGAGTTGTCATGACTTGAAGAAACTACTTGAATTTTATCATTTGGATTTAAGCCATTAGTAATGATATGTTCAGCTAGTTTGTAAATCTTTTCACCTTGATCTTCTACCATCACGTCGATTGCTTCTTTTTGGCTTGCAACTGGTTCAAATCTGTAATTTTCCGGGTTAACTTGTAAATCGGTTAGTTTAAGAGTTTTTGTTATAGCCATACTTGAGTTTTAATAAATATCAAATATCTGTTTTTGTCAACATTATTAATTAGAACATTCAAATTTATAATATAATAATCAAAAAATATTGACCTTTTGTTCAGGTGCGTAAGATGAAAAAGTAATGTCTCTTTGTAATTTTATGAATTTAAGATTTTTTAAGCAGTATTTTTGGTAAAGCTAGGTTATAACCACTCCCCGTGCGAAAAAGAAAGTTTTTGTACACCCCCACCTTAATTTACATTAAAAATATGTTTTCACAAACTATGTAATAAAGAGTAGATTTTCAATAATGAGAATTTGTTTTAAAGATATTCGTGTTAATATTAACTATGGCAAACCGATAGGAGAGATTGTAAAAACTGCCACCTAATACTGCCACCTTAAAATAAAAAAGCATCATAAATTATTCATTTACAATGCTTTAATAGTTTTTTTTGCTGTAGGGGTAGGAGTCGAACCTACACGAGGAAGTTAGCCAAAACACAAGTGAGGTGGTCAACCCCGCGACCATTGCTGATCTCTATGTATCGTTTATCCTTGGATCCTCACCCCCGAGACGAGAGGGCATGTCTGCCAAAATTTCATCACCCCACAATATTTAAGAACTTGTCTTTTGTCTTGTCGACGGGGCAAAGATAATAGCATAAAAATTAAAATTTCAAATAATTCAATATTTTTTTTAAAAAATTGATATTCGTGCAATATTTTTATATATTTGTTAGATATATGTAAATATTAAAGCTTTTATTTATGTCAAAATTAAATCTTGACAAACTTGACTACCAGATTATTCAATCCATGATGGAAAACGCAGAGATATCCTACGCCGACCTTGGAAAGCGTTTGTTTGTTTCTGGTGGTACGATCCACGTAAGGATGAAAAAGCTACAGGAATTAGGCGTTGTAAAGGGGACAAGACTAAGTGTGGATACACATCTTTTGGGTTATAACGTCATTGCGTTTATTGGTATTTTTCTGGAGAAAAGTTCGCTTTACGACCAAGTAGCAGATGACCTTAAGCTGATTCCTCAAGTGATCCGGGTTAATTACACTACAGGTAATTACAGCATGTTTGCCGAGATTGTGTGTAAGGATATTCCAGAATTGAAAGTCGTTTTGCATGAGAAACTACAGAACATCAAAGGAATTGAACGAACAGAGACCTTGATTTCCTTGGAGGAAAGTTTTAGCCGCAATGTGCAGGTATTGGACGAGGAAGAATAGGATTTTTTGTTTTGCTTATGGAATAATTGGCCTTCTCTTAACAACATTAGAAAATATCGATCACAGTTTTGCTTTTTTTTGAAGTAATTTTGCGATGCACTTTTAATGTTGGTATCCAATGAAGAAAATATACATTGTGGCGTTAGTCGTCATTGCAGTTGTTATAGCCTTGCTCATCAGTCAGTTAGGCAATTTTTCGACCTACGAAACCATTGCTACTGCAAAAGAAAAACCAGGTAAGACTGTAACTGTCATTGCCAAACTGGATACAACATCCATGGAATACGATCCTGTAAAAAATCCAAATTATCTAGCTTTTCAAGTGGAAGATACTCTTGGCGGCCGTATGAATGTGGTCTATCATTTCGAAAAACCGATGGACATGGAAAAAAGTGAACGCATCGTATTGAAAGGTAAAATGGAAGATGGCGTTTTTCAGATAAGGGACCAGAGCGGTATCTTGATCAAATGTCCATCCAAATATAAAGATGACCCTAAAGCGGCGCGCAATAATCTCAACGCGAGCCTCTAGCATAAATTCTCATACAGCATTTGGATGCTGTGACATTTCTCCCTTACTTTTTTATAGACAGGCATGACTTATACAGGCGAACATTTACTTCCCGGACAGATTGGACATTTGGCAATTGTATTATCTTTTGTAAGTTCTTTATTAGCGACTCTCACTTTTGCAAAAGCAAATTCTCTTTCTCATATTGAAGAAAAGAAAAGTTGGACAAAATTTGCTCGCTCTTTCTTTTTGATAGAAACGATCGCGGTCATAACAGTCATATCCTTACTGATCTATATGTTGGCGGCGCACTTGTTTGAATACAAATATGTGTGGACGCATAGTGACAAAACCTTGCAGCCGGAATATCTGTTGAGTTGTCTCTGGGAAGGTCAGGAAGGAAGTTTTCTTTTATGGACTTTCTGGCATTGTGTATTGGGTTGGGTAGTCATCAAGAGAGGTGGCAAATGGGAAGCACCAGTAATGATGGTCATCAGCTTTGCACAAGTTTGTTTGGCTACGATGGTATTGGGCGTCTATTTGGGAGATAACATTCGTATTGGAAGTAATCCGTTTTTGCTTTCTCGTGTGGATGGTTTGTTTGATATGGCACCTATGTTCAAGGACGCCGATGGTAACATCAAGGCTGACTATATGAATTTCGTTCGGGATGGATCAGGTCTTAATGCAACTTTACAGAATTATTGGATGGTCATACATCCGCCGATCTTGTTTTTGGGCTTTGCATCTACTATAGTTCCTTTTGCGTATGCATTTGCGGGTTTGGTCAACAAAGATCATACTTGGACAAAATCAGCATTGCCATTTGCTAGTTTTTCAGGTGGTATTTTGGGTTTGGGAATAATGATGGGTGCGGCATGGGCTTATGAAAGTTTGAACTTTGGAGGCTATTGGGCTTGGGATCCGGTAGAAAATGCTTCCCTTGTTCCTTGGTTGGTGATGGTGGCAGGCATACATACAAACCTAGTATTTAACAAAACCGAATATTCATTAAAAAGTACCTATCTTTTTTACATATTGAGTTTTAGTTTGATATTGTACTCGACCTATCTGACTAGAAGTGGTGCGTTGGGAGATACCTCTGTACACGCCTTTACTGGTGCCGATATGGATGTGCAGTTGATCTCTTTTATTTTGGTGTTTTTCATTCCAGGAATGGTATTGTTTTTCATGCGTTTGAAAAACATTCCGAGTATCCAAAAAGAAGAAAATACCTATAGTCGCGAGTTTTGGATGTTTATTGGATCGCTTGTTTTGTTTCTTTCTGCAGTCATTATTATTGGCAAAACGTCCTTTCCCATTATCAACAAGATATTTGGAACAAAAATTGCGAAACCGGAAGATCCGGAATTTTCCTACAACCAGATACAGATTTTCATTGCCATAGTCATTGGTTTGTTAAGTGGTGTTGGGCAATTTTTGAAATACAAAGACACCCCGAAAAAATACTTGATCCAAAAGCTACTGCAGCCAACTATCATCGCTCTTGCGGTTGCTGTTTTGATTTCCTTATTTGTCAAAATAGATTATCCTAAAAAAGGTATTGCTTTTCAAGTAGCACTTTATATTGGATTGTTCATGGCTGTCTTTACGGTGGTGGCGAATATCGGTTATGTATGGATTGTATTGAAAGGAAAAGTAAAAGCTTCTGGTGCTTCTGTTGCCCATATTGGATTTGGATTGGTATTGGTGGGTGTTTTGCTAAGCGCTGGTAACAAAAAAGTGCTAAGCAACAATACAACCGGAATTAGTCTATTTGAAAAAACTAAGCAGGAGGATCCTGCGGAAAACATTACGCTATTCAAAGGCATGAAAACCGATATGGGAAAATACCATGTCACTTTTGTAGGGGATTCTCTTAATACAAAAGACAGAAAACAATATTTCCAGATAGATTTTGAAGGAAAAAATAAACTACCCAATTTCACACTTTATCCAGACTTAATAAAGAACAATAAAGGCGCTGAAGGGATGGGCGCAAATCCTGACAAAGAACACTATTGGAATAAAGATATCTTCATATATGTAAGCGCCTACAGAAAAACAGAACAAGACACGGCAAGATTCCTTCCTGCTAACATCAAGATTGGCGATTCTATTTTTTATTCCAATGGTTACATGATTCTGAATAAGGTAGATGTGGACAATGGTCAATCGGCGTCTACTAATCCCAACGCCATGAAGATGGGTTTAGACATGACGGTCATCTCCAAAGAAGGTAGTCGTTATCCATTGCATCCTTATGTGGAGGTATCTTCCGAAACGGTTCAAAGCTTTCCCGATACGGTGAATGCACAAGGCTTGATTGTTCAATTCAATAAACTTGTTGATGACAAGAAACATACTTTTGAAATTGGAATAAAGGAGAATCGTTCCGTTGGGGATACTATAACCCTAAAAGTATTGGAATTTCCATTTATTAATGTATTGTGGATTGGTGTCATTGTAACCGTAATAGGTTTTTTCATGAGTATCGGTCAATATACTCGTCCCAAAAAAGTCGCATAGTTTTAGTATACTACATAATATAGCTCACGCCACACTTGAAAAGTGTGGCGTTTTTGTTTGTTATCGTACATATACGGTACTTATAGTTTGTTGTTATAGTTACATTAGGAATGGTCTACCTTTACATCACAAGTAAGGATATAAATAATTTTATATCAATCGTTAACGTATTACTTATTTTTATAATTATTAAAAAATTTTCAATAATGAGAAAAACATTTTTTCTTATAGTGGTCGTCATGTTTTCAATGCATTCTTTTGCGCAGCAAAAAGGGGAATGGAGAGCTAGGTTAAGGGCCACATTTGTCAATCCAGACGCCAGCGCAACTATATCGTCTATTGGAGGAAGCGCTAAGATTTCCAATACGGTTATTCCAGAATTAGATTTTACCTACTTTTTTGTAAACAATGTTTCTGCTAATCTTATACTAGGTACGACACGGAACAAGGTAACTGCGACAGGAACGGCATTGGGAGACGTAGATCTGGGTAAAGTCTGGTTATTGCCTCCAACATTGACTGTTTTGTACCATCTTCCTGTTGCGAAAGGGATATTACCTTATGCAGGTGCTGGTTTAAACTATACCATTTTTTATGGAAAGAAAAATGGTCCTGCCATTGAAAACATCACTTACAAAAACAAACTAGGTTTTGCGACGCAGATTGGCTCTGATTTTGACATATCCAAAAAGATGTTCATCAATGTAGACGTGAAAAAAATATGGTTAAAAACGGAGAATGACGTAACGACTATACCCTCCGTAGCTAATCATGCAACTGTACATTCCGATACTAAAATCAATCCATGGTTGTTTAGTTTGGGTATTGGTCTTAAGTTTTAGTGCGTATGTAGTTAGTGATAAAAAAAGTTTCTCTGTCTAGAGAAACTTTTCTATTATACAAAAGGTTGTTTCAACTATAAAGATTCTGTCTCGATTCTTTTTCGTTCTAGACGCATGGATTTTGCTTGAAAAGGTTTTATGATCGGTGCAAACAAGTATGTTTTGACGAGATAAAACACAATGACAGATTGATTTAGTTTCGGATGTATAAGATGCTTTATCTGAGCGTGTGCTTCAGGAAGTAAACTCCAATGTAAGCTCGCCTTATTATGGTGTACCGTATGTAGGCCGTTATTGAACATCATAAAATTGGTAAACTTGCTAACAAAGTTGCGACTATGATTATATTTAG
>QFOI01000209.1 GCA_003241175.1 Pseudopedobacter saltans | reverse complement strand
AAGAAAGACAGAATTCTTATAGATGACTATATGTGGATTTTAAATAAAATGGTGGATTTCGGTTCTTCTGAAGCATATTTATTTCGAGAAAATGTTATAACTTATAAAAATGACAACTAGTTTTTGAGTTCTGTTACTTTTTGCCATATTATATAAATCTTTTACGAAAATTATTATGGATAAATGTCCAATATGCCAAACAAATGTCGCGAACAGGACGAATGTTCATCTTATTCCTTGGTTTTTAATAAAGAAAAGCATAACTCAACGTGCGTCATGGAAATAGATATTGAGCTTTCTTTCTCTATAGAACCACAGTGTTTTACAAAAATGTACGCAGGAAGAGGCGTTTTACATGAAACATTAGACGAATTTGGAGATTTATATGACTTGTAAAAGGCAAAAGAAAATCCATATAGCAGAGATTATTTGATATGCGTGAAATGTAAAGAGAAATTATCTAGGCTTGAGGCAATTTTTGCATCCCAATTTACTGAAAAACGAATTAGATATGGAATACAACCAAGCAATGGGAAAGTTTTTAATAATCCAATAATTGTTGATGAGAAATATAGTTCATCACTTTATGAGTTGTTAATCCAATCCATATTCTATAGATGCGCAATTGGTAATTTTAATAGCTTCAAGCTTCATCCCAAAATTCAAAAAAAGATAGAAGTAAATTTACGAAATGCATTTAATGCGGATAATTTCAATATCATAAAAGCGAATGACTCTATTATATTGACTTACAAATCCCCGATTATTACAAGTTGTTTATCTATTATAGAAGGTGATGATTTGACAAGTACATTTATAGTGATTAATCATTCAAGATTCCCTTACTTTTTAATGGCAGGAAAGTGGTTATTTCAAATGTTTGAGGAAAGCAATCCACTGGTAACGGCATTGTCTGTCCATTTTGAGGTAGTTGAAATCCATAAACGTTGCACAAATTTTACTGTTTGCAACGTGTTTACATCTTTGAATGACCTACCTGAGGTTGACATAAAGGTATCCACCGCCTTTTTATCAATAGTTGTTTTTTCGTCAAAAAACTTACATTGTATAGCCCAATAATCCCCATCATTAGTTAATGCTACTAAATCAATACCAGTGTCACTTCCTCCTATGTCAACTTTCGATGGAAACTCATTCCATAACCAAACTTTTTTGAATTTATAAGCGTATTTTGGGTCGGTTAGTAAATAAGCTTTCATTAAACGCTCGAAACGTTCGCCTTTGTCTTTTTGAGAGAACGAAATCTTACGATATTTTTCTAAAATTTCTTTGAATCCAGCCATAATTGGTAACTTTTTCCACAAGGGTTTTACGCGTTAAATATACAGTAGAAATGAAATAGTTTTATATTGCAAAATGAAAAAGAATCTAGACAAACACTTGATAGGATTGACAGGGGAATATTTTGTTGCAGGCATGATGAGTTTAAAGGGCTGGGTCGCAAGTCTTACTTTAAAAAATTATCCTTCGGTAGATATATTTGGCCTTAATCCTGACAATCAACAAACAATTAATATTCAGGTCAAGACTACAAAAAACAACTCTAGCTATCAAATTGGCTTGACAAGGCTTCAGAGAGCTGTTATTAATGAGAGAATAACTTGTCCATATGTTTTTGTCCATATTGATAAAAAAAATAACATTCGTTATTTCATATTGTCTAGATTAGAGTTGATTGAATTAATTATTAGAACCGATGATGAATATTTCAATAGACCACGTGTAAAAGCCCTGACAAATTACCCAATTGCGATTAGTCTAAAGGATTTAGTCGATTATGAAGACAAATGGGACAATCTATGGAAGTTATAAAAAATTAAAATACCCAAAACTCTACGAAATGACAACCGCTTTTTTTTCCAGCATTGAAAAAATTATTCTTTCTAATATTTCTAAGACGAAGCATACTCTTCAGATAGCTGTGGCGTGGTTTACAAATCCAAAACTGTCAGAGTGTATACTTAACCTTAGTAATAAAAATGTATACTTAGAAATCATACTAAGTGATGATGACATTAACTTCAGTAATCCCAAAAATAATTTTCAGGAGTTTATTAATGAGGGAATTATTGTAAAAATTACTCGTTTTCCTAGTCTTATGCATCATAAATTCTGCATTATAGATGAAAAGATAATTATATCAGGTTCATACAACTGGACGTTGGGTGCGGAAAAAAATAATTTTGAAAACGTGATTTTGAGTACAGATATAAATCTCGTTTCGCTGTATGTCAATGAATTCAATAGACTATCTCAGTTAGCAGAAAAATTAGTGAGTATTACAGATACGACTTTTAATTCATACATGAGCAAAACTGAAAAAAGTAGGGAAGTTGAACTTTTGACTACTGTGTCAAGTTTAGGTGATTTAATTGACGATGCAGAAATAGGAAATGAGGAATCTCTTGGTGAGGAATTTGAACTTCTTCTAGATGATGCGGAACTGCTTTATTTGCAAGGAAAACATCAAGATTCCATTAATCTTTGTAAGGAATCCCTAAAAAAATATCCAAATTCTTCAGATATGTATGAATTGATTGCCTCCTCAAAATGGAGACAAGGAAAATTTGAGGAACAAGTTGAATATGCTCAAAAAGCAGTTGATATAGACAATCTCAACTACCAAGCGTATAATACTCTCGGTAATGGGTATGCCAAGTTAAAAAATGAATCGAAATCCATAGAAGCCTACCGTATATGTATCTCGGCTAACCCCGAAAATTATGTTTATTATGGCAATCGAGGCAAATCTTATCGAGAATTGGGAAAGGATACCAATTTTTCGAAACAAATGAGAAGCCAGTTTATGTTAAAAGCAAGCTCTGATTTAGAAAAAGTAATTGAAATTACTACTAAATTGGAAAGAAAGGAAAATGGTTATGGTCTTTTTTATTCACGAGGAATAGCCTTTTTTTATTTGAACAAATTAATGTTTGCCAAAAATGATTTAAAAAAAGCTCTAGAATTGTATTCAGATGCTGCAAAAAACCAACAAGACATACATGAGTATAGAGAGATTAAGAAATTGATAGAAGAAATAGAAAGTATGAATAAATAGTTACAGCTTTTTGGGGTGCAAGAATGCAAATTTTGGGGTGCAGACAAAAAAATAAGGATTACAACTTTTCTATAATCCTTATAAAGCATTAGTTTTAAATAATTTATGAGTGTGGGATATACAGAACTCGAATCTGTGACCTCTTCCATGTCAAGGTTTTATAATCTTACCATGTTGGCAATTTGGTGGGTATTTCTGTTACATGAGCATAGAATTTATAAATCGTTTCGGGAGTATTTCCTGCGAAATAGGCAACCTGAGCCACTGTCATTTGCTGTTCTAATGCTCTACTGATAAATGTGTGTCTAGCACAATAAAGGTCGCGTTTAGGGATTCTTAAAGCCCTTAGAATAGGGTAGAAGACCCTTGTTTGAAAATTTTGCGGATTTATATAGCTGCCTGTTGGACTATGAAACAGATAATCACTTTTGGCTTTATTCATCATGAGCGGTTCTATGAGTTCCCAAACGTCATCAGTCAATGGCAGAATTCTTGCTTTTCCTGTTTTTGTTGATTTTTGTACGCGTCCTTTGACATTAGGTAATTGTGCTAATGCCTCATCTATAAGGATTTCTCGTTTTTTAATATTGATTTTACAAACTTTTAAACCCAATATTTCTTCGTTTCTGCATCCATAACGAAATAAAAAATAGACAAAAGGGTAGTAGAAAGAGTGTTTAACTCTCGAAAACTTTGGGCAATAAATATCATTTTCGAATGCATTCAATATCCTTTTGACTTCTTGTTTCGTAAGAGGTAGACGTGCGGGATTGATTAATTTGGTCTTACTTTTTGCTTTATCGGGTATGTCAATAATCGGGTTGAATTTGATGTAAGATATTGATAACAGGTAATTATAGAAATCAGTTAATATCTTCTTTCGCCTATTGAAGTGCTGCGTATTCCAATAATCTTTTTTTATCTCTAGTACCCTATGGATTTTATATGCATCGAAATTATCCTTAAAAATAGACCTTAAACTGTAATAGGCGGTATCATGAAATTTTTCCTCTGCCCACTCATCATACAAGAATGATATACTTTTCTTTATTTTCTTATTGACATAACGCCAATGAGAGAAGTCAAAATTGTTGTTTAAAATGTCAATTTGAATCTTTTCAATTAAATCTCGTACCTTGATTAAATTAATTTCATTGTACAAATATTGTGTTGTAATTGTGTGTCTACCACAAAAACTGAAACGTAATGCAATCTTTTTACGATAATTAATTACCGTTATTTTAGTTAATTCTGTTACCACTTTTTGTTACCACCCCCGTTGAGATTATGGCTATATACAAAAAATGTAAATATTTAAATTATTGATTATTAAGTAGTTATGGAAATTTTAATGTTTAGGAAACATCTATTCTATCCGTTGAACTACGAGACGTAGGGACGCAAAAATAAACTTAATTGTGAAATAGCCATAAATACCATCAAAAAATCAAGGAAAAATTGCAAAACCTTGTTCGCAACAACCAATAGAGCACAATAACTCCTATATTTGCGCGCAATTTAGACTAATATGAAAGTATATAACCTTATTATAAAGTATCGTTTTTGGTTAAGCCTTTTGGCAATTGTATTGGCAATCGTAGTCAATATATATGCAGGATTTTGGCCTTCGTTCCTATTGTATTTTATTGGAGTAATTGGCTTAGCGTCACATTTCTTTATTGGTCCAATGCGCTTGATACAAGAACCAATGGAATAAGGAGATATCGAAAGTGTAAAAAAACTGTTGGACGGTATCTGGTTTCCAAATCTATTATACAAACCCATCCGTTCCACTTATTACACCTTGCAGGGTAATCTAGCTATGGCTAATCATGATTTTGAAACTGCGGAAAAACATTTGAAAAAAAGTTCGGAGATAGGTGCGGCAATGCCTGAGGCGGAAGGTGCCAACAAATTGCAACTGGCTATGATGGCTATGCAAAAAGGTGATCTCAAAACAGCTGAGGGTAACCTTCGCGCTGCAATACGTGCAGGTATTCCGGACAAGGAAAGTGAAGCTGTTGCGTATCTTGGAATGTGTCAGATCTTTATGAACAAAAGAGAGTTCCGTGCGGCTAAGGATTTTTTCAGAAAAGCAAAAGCCTGCAAACCAACTACCAAAGAAGTATTGGATCAGATAAAAGAAATCGAAAAATATATTTCCCGTATGCCGGGTTAGGTCTTTGCTAAACAAGTAATATTGAAAACCATCCGATCGGATGGTTTTATTTTTTGCAAAAAAGTCTCCTCCCGTTGTGCATTGCTTCACTTCGTTCGCAATGACGTTTGACTGCTATCGCATTTCAACAAAAATGTCTGTCATTGCGAGGAAGAATGACGAAGCAATCTCTTATTTTCTCTAATTATTTTCCTAAATGCACAACGGGTAGTTTCCGTAAGTTTTTAGTTTATTTAATGGAGTTGACAACTCCTTTTATAAACTGTATACCTCCGAATAAAATAGCACCCCAAAAGATAAATCCTGTATTGGCGAAAGTGCCAATTGTACCACCTATACACCATAACCCACCATAAAGCATGTCTTTTTGGGCTCTTTCTTTTTTGGCTTTCTGGATTTGTTCTTGAAGATTGCCAACTACTATTTTGGCATCTTCTATTGATAAACCTTTTGTTTGTAATTCTTCAATGGCTTGTTCCGGTGATTTTTTCTGATTGAGTAGCAAGTCGGCTGTATATTGATAGATACTATCGACTGTTTGTTGTTCTGTTAGTTCCATTTTGGCAGTTTGTTAAAACGAAGTTACCCAAAATCTATGATAAAACATTTATGTAATTCTTTTAAAGTTTCTGTCATTGAGTGAAACGCTTTTTCTTGCTATAAAAACATGAATTTAACATTCAATGCAATAGATTTGCTTTTTGTATAAAGTAATATGAAATTGTTTTCCTCCGTTTTTAAATCTGGCTTTGTAAGAGTTGGTAGCATATTGGTCGGTTTGGTTGTATTGGCAATTATCGTACAGCTTTCGGGTTGTGCGGTTATGATACCACCTTCAGGCGGTCCTAAGGATTCGCTCCCTCCGATATTGATTGCCGCAGATCCTAAAGATTCTGCTCTGCATTTTACAGGCGACAAGATTGTATTGACATTTGATGAGTATGTGCAGGTGGATAATGCACAACAAAATCTGATTGTCTCTCCTAATCCTAAGAAGCAACCTAATGTTACCAGCAAGTTGAAGACGGTTACGATTACAATCAAGGATACACTGAAACCCAATACAACTTATGCCTTGAATTTTGGAAATAGTATAAAGGACGTCAACGAGGGGAATATTTTTAGGAATTTTACTTATGCATTTAGTACAGGTGACCATCTGGATACGGATTCCATTACAGGTAAAGTGATATTGGCCCAGACAGGTACGATTGACACATCTTTGATTGTGCTGTTACATCGAAACCTGAATGACACGGCGGTTAAAAAAACAAGACCTGACTATTATACTACATTGGATTCTGGTGGTAATTTTAGATTACGTTTTTTGCCAGTGGGAGACTATAATATTTTCGTTTTACCTAAT
>QFOI01000208.1 GCA_003241175.1 Pseudopedobacter saltans | reverse complement strand
GGTGGGTGGTCAACTGATAGCATTGGGTGTGCAATTGATTTTGCAGCATTATATGGATGCAGACGAATTGCACCGTTATGGTTGGAGGATTCCTTTTGTATTGGGCGCTATTCTTTCGTTCGTTGCGCTGTATCTACGCGAACATATTGCAGAAACGCATGCATTTGAACAAAACGCACCAGAAGCCAAAAAAAGTAAACCGATCAAGCAACTTTTGCAATATCCCAAAGAGATATTGACGGTTGTCGGTCTGACGCTTGGTGGGACAATCGCCTTTTATACCTACAGTATTTACATGCAAAAATTTTTGGTAAATACTGTTCATCTTTCCAAAGACAAATCAACTGAATTAACGTTTATCAGTTTGCTTATATTTTCTTTTTTGCAGCCGTTGTTTGGCATCTTGTCTGACAAAATCGGCCGTAAACCTTTGCTTTTAGCTTTTGGAATTATGGGCACTTTGTTTACAGTTCCTTTGATGACGACTATAAGCCACCAAACAAATCCAACTATTATTTTACTATTGATGATGTGTGGACTATTGATTATCAGTGGATACACCAGTATCAATGCCGTAGTAAAGGCTGAACTTTTCCCGGCAAAAGTGCGAGCATTAGGCGTTGGTTTGCCTTATGCATTGACAACTGCGATATTTGGTGGAACAGCAGAAATGCTAGCACTTTGGTTTAAGAAAATTGGCCATGAAAATTATTTCTATTGGTATGTTTCGTTTGCAGTTCTGATTTCTTTAGTGATTTACACCACAATGAAAGATTCCAAGCACCACTCGAAAATGGAATAGAGCCTTATCCTCCCAATTTTTCTAATAGCCAAAAGCGTGCGGAACCCAATAGAAATGCAATTAGGAGAATGACAATGAATTTTTTACTTACTGGTAGCATAAACTAATATAATTCAAAAAAAAAGTTTTACAGATAAAGTCATTTGGAATGTAGGATAAATCTCATTTTTCACACAAGCACCGTTCGTTCCTCACTAATGCCTGCGCGAGTTAAGACGGCTATTTTGCGTTGCTGCGTTTTTACTGAAAATTCACATTTCCGATAAATTTCTGGACATCGACATCGGCTTTTTTATCCAAAACCACCGCATTTTTCATGAGAAAATAAGTGGCATTGACACGTGCTGCCGTTTTGAGTACCACTGCATCCAAACTCAATTTTGCTACATCGGATGGCAATAGATTTCCAGCTTGGTTTATATTGGGCGAAATGACGAAAACAGGAAAACCTTTTGCCTTACTTGCTTGCAATAAAGAATTAAAGGCGGCTTTGTTCCAATGATCAAAGTTTTGTGTGAAAACCATAATATATTTTCCAGGATAGGATAGCACAGCGTTGGTCGTGTCGCCTCCTGTTTCCGTTTTCAATACAAAATCACTGATTGATGCAGCACCAGTCCCCTTTCGCACAATTTTATCATATCGATCCACATACTCATAAGTGGAGTCGTTAAAGTCTTCCGGAAAATGCTCCCCGTCAAACTCCACCGTTTTTCCGTTATGTAAATATTTGAATGTGATAACCGTACTGTCCGGAACAGCGCCTTTTGGCAATTCCATTTCTTTCAATAAATTATTGCCTATTCGATAAGGCAAACAATCTTTAAATGGCAAATGGTTCAGTACGACTTGCTGGAAATAAATGACTCCAACAACTGTCAAAAGCAACAATACTACCGAAACGGTTTTTGCATGAATTAATGGCCTGATTCTTTTCCTATACGCAAAGATCACAAAGATCATCACCATCAATACCACATCTTTAACAAAAGAAGCAATAGGGGTCAATGGAAGACAATCCCCGAAACACCCACAGGTCTTGAATTTGCCAGAAAGAGAAGCATAGCCTGTCAAAAAAGTGAAGCCCAGTGTCAACAACAGCAATAACCAACTGAACAATGGCATCGCATATCCAACAATAACAGCAACGCCAGCCAATACTTCAAATATATTCATCACATAAGCCAAGGGCAACGTAATACCATTCAAACCTTGCCCGCCCCAGGCCTCGAAAAATTCCTGCATCTTGTAGCTCAACCCTAGCGGATCATTGGCCTTAATCAATCCAGAAAAAATGAACAACAATCCCACAATCCATCGAAATGCGGTAACGGTCGCCGGAACTTTATAAACTTTTCCCTTTTTCATGTTCTTTGTTTTTTATGAGGGCAAATACAGCGTAGTTAATGATGTCTGTATAATTGGAATCAATGCCTTCACTAATGAGTGTTGTACCATCATTAGCCAATATTTGCTTGATTCTAAGGATTTTTACCAATATCAAATCAGCAAAACTCTCCTGACTCATATCCCGCCAAGCCTCACCGTAATCGTTGTTTTTGGCCAGCATGGTGTTTTTTACTTCCAAAAGATGCTTGTCGTACAATTCGGATGCTTTTTCAGGATCAAGATTTTCAACAATAGGATTATTTAATTCCAACTGAATCAATCCCATAATTCCATAATTCACAATGGCAACAAATTCGGAAGGAATGTCGTCCTGCACCATTTGCTTTTGCCCCATTTGCAGATTGCGAATACGTTGTACTTTTATAAATATCTGATCGACAATGGAAATGGTTCGGTAGACGCGCCAGGAAGTTCCATAGTCTTTTGTTTTCTTAATAAAAATATCTTTGCAGCCTTTCACGGCCTCATCATATTGTTCGGATGTGTTCATTCTGGATAATTAGAGTCTCAAAAATAAAAAATCATGTTTACATTGAACTGTAAAGGACGTCTTTTATCTTTAGAAAAGCCTATCGTCATGGGCATCATCAATGCTACACCGGACTCTTTTTTTACCGGAAATAGAAAACCGGAAGTCAATGCGGCGATTGATACGGCGGGTAAAATGCTGGAAGACGGTGCTTCGATATTGGATCTTGGCGGCCAAAGCACACATCCTTCCAGCACCTTACTTTCCGCTGAGGAGGAAATGGAAAGATTAGCGCCAGTATTGGAAGGTTTGGTAAAGGCATTTTCTGACAGTATCATTTCTGTTGATACCTTTTATTCGAAAGTAGCGCAGGCAACGATCGATATGGGCGCATCTATTGTTAATGATATTTCCGGTGGCAATTTGGATAAAGAAATGATTCCAACGGTAGGTGCAATGGGCAACGTGCCTTATGTGTGTATGCACATGAGAGGGACGCCACAGACTATGAAAACGCTTACCCAATATGAAAATGTAACCCTTGACATATTGGATTTTTTCATACAAAAAACCGAAGAATGTCGATTGGCAGGAATTAAAGATATTATCATCGATCCTGGATTTGGTTTTGCCAAAAATCTAGAGCAGAATTACGAGCTGATGCGTCGCCTGTCGGATTTTCGGATATTGGGAAAATCGATTTTAGTTGGGGTTTCGCGTAAGGGAATGATCTATCGTTCATTGGGAACAAACGGCGAAGAGGCGCTTAATGGAACCACCATCATCAATACAATCGCATTATTGAACGGGGCAAATATTTTGCGTGTACACGATGTAAAAGAAGCAATGGAAGCGATTAAGTTAGTTGAAATATATAAGGAAAAATAATACTAAAAAGCTTCTCCAAATGCCAAATAAAAACCTCTTTGTCGCTGTTCGTTTGGTGCTTTCCCAGCAATAGCATAATCAATACGTAAGGTAAATTTCTTTTCTGTATCAAAGAAATAGCGAACACCCGCTCCTCTGGAAAATTTCAGATTGTTGGTACTCAAGTCTATCCTGTCTCCATAAACAGAACCCAAACCAGCAAAACCAACAACAGCCAACCGAGGATGGAAACGCCAACGGAGCTCAGTTTGCACGGCCAATAGGTTGTCATTTCGGTAACGTCCTTGGTAAAATCCACGCATCATTTGATCATTTCCCAACTGCGGCATGATATAAAACGGAACAGGCCGCGACAATATGGAAAGATAGTTGGCATTCATTCCCCATACTATGTTTTTCCCAAAAGACTTAAACGAACTAAAATAAGAATACAGAAAGCTCCCTTTATAGTTATCCTTATTGCCCCAACCTGGAGCATAACCATATACAACTTTGAGGTAAACCCCTTTGGAAGTGTAGGTATTGTTGTCACGTGAGTCGATGGACTCTTGTGCCGCCACATAAAAAAGAGATCGATGATCCTGATTGTAGATAGTATCATTGGGATTGGTAATAGACCCAATATGGTATCGATACCTGTCATAGTTGACTTTAAATCCAGAATAGAAATGACCGAAAACATTCTTATCCACAGCCACATTAATCCGAAACAACTTTTCGTCCAATAGCAATTTGTTTCTGGAAAGCGTCTGTCCGCCTGTTCCGAAAAAATTGATGGGAAAGTTCCGATACCTTATTTCATTGGTGATATGGAATTTGTTTCCTTTTGTCCAGATATCGTTGATGGCTTTGATGTTTAGTTGCTTTTTTGTTGTCATGCTAGCACCCAATGTCAATATGGAAATTCTTTCCGCAGTGTCTTTTCGGTCGGTATAAAACGAATACAATCCAGTACCTCCCATCTCCACACCTGTTTCCGGACTTGACATGATCATCGGAAATGGAAACAGGCTAGCCTTTTTGGTGGTGTCTTTTTTAGTGGCAAAAAGTTTTTTGAAAAAGCCCTGTGCATTGACTTGTGAAAAATGCATACAGCACAGACAAATAGCCCATACACTCCAAATCCTCGGATGAAAAAGTGTCTTACTTTTTTTTACAATTGTTTTTTGCAATCCTTTCGTAGCCATAAGGGTTGACAAGAATATTGGTGATTGGTTTTTACGTAGGCAAAATAAGCTATTCCGGTCTGATTATTAAACGGGATTTTTCCCATTTTTAAATAAGACAATTCATAAAACAGCATAGGGCTACCATTTGGCAACCCTATGCAAAATTCTATTTTAAGTGTCTAAGCGACACTTTGAAACTCAATTGGATGTGCTGCAAATTCCATTTCAGCTTTTCTCAAATCATATTCTGATTGAAGATCTACCCAAATGCTTGCAGTTCCACCAAAAACCGCTGCGATTCTTATTGCCATTGATGCCGTGATCGCTGCTTTGCCATTCAGTATATTGGAAAGCATAGGGCGGCTTATCTGCAAATAATCAGCCGCAGAGGTGACGGTTAAGTTTCTTGTTTCAATTACATCTTCCTTTAATATCGTGCCTGGATGAATCAAAGGAAAAGTGTGTGATTTTTTTAAATTATTCATAATTGGTTGAGCCTGTTTAAGGACTGAATAAATAAAACTACTTTTTTCCTAATGTGTATCCTGATAATCTACTATCTCTGCATTGCCGTCTATAAACATAAACGTAATACGAAAATTACCGCTTACATCTAAACTCCAATGCCCTTTCAACTCTCCTTTGAGCGGGTGAATACGCCAATTTCTAAAGACTTCGAAGTCCTTAGGTACTTGTTTAGCACGGTCTAAAACGGTAAGGATTTTAGCGATGGTTGTTAATCTCTCAGGTGGCAATTTCGATCCATCTCCTTTTGTCCAATACAGTTTTAAGCCTTTGTGCTTAATACTAACAATACCCATTTGTAAAAGAGCTTTTATTTGTAAAGTGTAAAGTTACACATTACAAATATTTCCAACAAACCTTTTTTAGGGAAAAGCACAAAACTCTAATGATTATCAACACAACAGCTTAAAGCAGTTGGGAATAATCTGAATGTCCAATTCCTCTATTGTCTCAACAGGCTCTCCGTCAATATGCAAAGGTGCACGCATACGGTTTTTGATTTTTATATTGGGAGTTTGGAAGTAGAGAATATTTTTTTGGGACATGTCTTCTACGAGTTGTTGCAGCTTGTTGTTGCCACGGATTTGTTTCAAAACCGCAAACGGAAGACTTGCTTTGTTCATCTTTTGGACGATGACAATATCCAGCAAACCGTCATTCAACTGTGCCAGCGGTGCAATGGTAAAATTATTTCCAAACTGGTTGCTATTGGCTACACTAATAAAAAAAGCATCCGTAAAAAAGGAAAAACCATCCACATTGATCTCAAATTGGTAAGGCTGTGCTTTGAAAAATTCTACAATACTTTGTTGCGTGTAGGTAATCAGACCACGTTTTTCTTTGTGGGCAAATTCGTGTGCGACTTTCGCATCCAAACCCAAACCGCTCAACATACAGGCAAATCGGTCATTGATCATGAAAGCGTCCACATCCATAGTATGCTTACTTTCCAAAATTTGTTCCAGTGCCTTTTCAGGTTTATTGGAAATACCCGCTGTATTAGCTAACCCATTTCCACTTCCGAATGGTATAATACCAAAACGAGCCTTGACGTCTTTATACAAAGCACTTACTGCTTGATTGACTGTACCGTCACCTCCTATGATGATGACGTCCGTAACTTTTTCACTGTTGATTTTGTCGATGAGGAAGTCATAGTTACCAGAAGCGTTGGTCTCGACAAATTCGAAAGGAAGATTTTTTTCCTTGCTGACTACCTTGATCTGTTCCAGTATGGCATCCTTTTCACCGGCCAGCAGCACCTTGTCAATCAGGTCTGCACCGTTTAGTACATTGAGCGCTCTCCAGGCTTCCTTGTTATCCCACAGCTTCGTGCGGTCTTCTGAAATAGTGGCTTTATA